>NZ_JAWHNU010000057.1:0-29021 GCF_032582135.1 Pseudomonas syringae group sp. J309-1
GAGAGGATTTTGATACGGCCAAGCTATTCAGCGAAAAACACTTCGTGAAAGCTTGACCGGCAACAGAGTATCTACAGCTCATGTGCCTTTAGCGTTGAAAACAGTTTGCAACAAACCGTTGCGCAGCAGCCGTGTAAAACAGCAGGATCACTCTAGCGTCTGCATAGCGCAGGCATCCCTGCTCGAATATACGGAGCCCTGCTGGTAATGGATCAAGCCTCTTCACCCACCCGGCTGACATCTCGTGAGTTTCGCGGGATGGTCGCCATTCTCCTGTCTATTGCCCTCGCCACGCTGGATACGGCCATCGCCAATACAGCATTGCCCAGCATCGCAGCTGACTTGAATGCATCGCCTGCCGCTTCGGTATGGGTTATCAACGCCTACCAGCTCGCCGCTGTGGCGACTTTGCTGCCATTTGCCGCGCTAGGCGGCGTCATCGGCCATCGCAAGGTTTATCTGGGCGGACTGATTCTTTTCGTGTTGTCTTCGGCGCTGTGTACCTTTGCCTGGTCGCTGCCGTCCCTGACCATCGCCCGAGTCATGCAGGGGCTGGGAGCGAGCGCCATCATGGCGGTCAATGCGGCGCTGATCAGTTCGATCTTTTCTCACGAACGCCTGGGCCGAGGGCTCGGCATGAACGCGCTGGTGGTGGGCACTTCATTTGCAGCCGGTCCCACCATCGCCTCTTTAGTATTGTCGGTCGCCAACTGGCCCTGGCTGTTTGCAATCAACCTGCCGCTCGGGATCTTCGCCCTGGTATTCGCCTGGAACTCTTTACCCGCCAGTAAGCCGGGCACCCTGACTTTCGATCGTCTGACCGCTGTGCTCAACGTGATTACTTTCGGCGCACTGATATACGCTCTGGGTGAAGCGGCCCAATTGGGCTCAAAAACCAGTGTGTTGATCGCTCTGGCAGCCTTTCTGATCGCGGGCGCATTGATGTTGCGCCGCGAAGCCGGTCACCCGGCGCCGATGTTCCCGCTGGATTTGCTCAAGCGGCCGATGTTCGCCCTCTCCGCCCTCACCGCTTTCTGTTCATTTGCCACCCAGGGGCTGGCCTTTGTCTCGCTGCCGTTCTTTTTCGAAACCGTTCTGGGCCGCGACCCGATCCAGACCGGATTTCTGATGACTCCATGGTCGGTGGTCGTGGCTATGATCGCGCCCATTGCCGGACGCCTGTCAGACCGCTATGCGCCAGGGATGCTGGGCGGTATCGGGTTGGCGATTTTATGCGCGGGGATGATTTCGCTGACGATGATTCCCGCCGACGCCAGTGCGTGGGAAATCGGTATTCGCATGATCATCTGCGGGCTCGGTTTCGGGTTCTTCCAGGCGCCAAACCAAAAGGCTCTGATGACCAGCGCTCCAAAAGAGCGAGCCAGCGGTGCCAGTGGCACGATCGCCACCGCACGCCTGATCGGGCAAGCAACAGGCGCAGCACTGGTCGCATTGAGCTTCGGTATCAGCGGCGAACATGGACCGGTTCTGGCGCTTGCCATTGGTGCCGGTTTTGCGGCTGTTGGCAGCATTTCCAGCGCATTGCGGCTGGTTACAGGCAAATCCCCCGCTGCCGCAAGCTGAACGAACCTCACATAAAGTGAAAATAGTGCCGTTCGTAGGAAACCTTCTGCAGAGTAAGCCGTCCCAGCTATGATGGCACAAGGCCTCTCAATACCGAGACCACTCTGCGGCTGTCCGGAACGTCTATGCAATTATCATTACAAGCCGAAAAACAACGTCTCGCGGCGATCCGCGCCATCCAGTGGCTGGAAACCGCCGCTGACGAGAACTTTGATCGCATCTGCCGACTGGCTTCAGCCTATTTCAACGTACCCACCGTGTTGGTGTCGCTGGTAGAGAAGGATCGTCAGTGGTTCGCGGGCAGAGTCGGCTTTCCGAAGCCGCAAACCCCTATTCATCAGTCTTTCTGCGCGCACACGATAAAGCAGGAAGGCGTCATGCAGGTCGTTGATGCCTGCGCTGATCCACGCTTCATGGATAATGAGCTGGTGACGGTTGATGGCGGCATCCGTTTCTACGCCGGAGCCCCCCTGATCACGCGTGACGGGCATGCAATAGGCAGCCTGTGCCTCATCGACAAATTTCCTCATCAACTCAGCCATGCCGAAACACTGGTCCTTCAGGATCTGGCCGAGATGGTGATTTCGCAGATCGAACAGCGACAACAGACCAGCATGTGCAATGCCACAAGCGGCCTGCCCAATCTGCGCCAGTTTCTGACCGACAACGCAGGTCCATGGCTGGATGCTGAGGCTTCAACACGGGTACTGATGGTTGTCGAGATTCTTGAAAGCCAGTGGGCTCATGGCTTTGCGCTTGAACAAGACTCCGGACTCATTGATGCAAAGGCGAAGGACATCACCGCTCGCCTTAGCCAGGCGCTGGGTGAAGAGCTGACGGCTTACCATATCAGCGAGCGCCACTTGTGCCTGTTGATTCCTGCCAGACCTCAGGATCAAAGCGAGTTGATCCTTACCCTCAGCACAATGGTTTGCGAACCCTGCGCCGAAGATTCGATATCCACCTTGCCCGGTCTTCGCATAGGCATTGCTGTATGCGGAGATGGAAAACAATCAATCGGTGATCTGCTGCGCAAGGCCCGCTCCGCAGCGGACTTAGCCGCCCGGGATGGAATTGACTGGGCTGTCTGGGATGAAAACCCGAATTGCGCGTCTCGTCGCTCCGACGCCCTGATTCACGATGTCGCTGGCGCGCTTTCCAGAGGCGATATTTCGCTGGTATTCCAGCCACGCTTCAGACTTGAGGATGGCCGTCAGGTCAGCGCCGAAGCATTGCTTCGATGGAATCACCCAGTTTTCGGACCGGTATCCCCCGCTGAGTTCATCCCGCTGATTGAACGTTCCGGGCAAATCAGCATTGTGACGCGCTGGGTTATCGACAATGCCCTGGCTGCCGCTGCTGGCTGGACCGACAGCGAGGCCAAGGTCTCGCTCAATCTTTCAGCTCTGGACTTTCAGCACATCGATATCGCAAAGGCGTTGAAAGCGGACTGCGAAAAACACAACATCGGCCCGCATCGGGTCGAGGTTGAGATAACCGAAGGTGAATGGATAAGGGCCAGCAACAATGTGCTGGCCCAATTGGCGGAGATTCGCGCGCTTGGCGTGGATGTCGCCATCGACGACTTTGGTACAGGCTACAGCAACTTCGCTTACCTGCATGAAATCCCGGCAAACGTGATCAAGCTGGACAAGTCGATCATTACCGATCTGGAAAACAAACCACGCAACCGCATCATTGCTCAATCTGTTTTTCAGCTGGCGCATCAGTTGGGCTATCGAACCGTTGCAGAGGGAATCGAAACCTTCAAGTGCATGGATCTGGTCAGGGGCTACGGTTGCCATGAGGCACAGGGCTTCTTTCTAAGCCGACCGCTTTCAGCCGAACAGATCATGCTGACAATGATGGGCAGCCCTTTCCTTTTGAGCGCCTGACCTTCACTAACTCGTGTGTGCGAGAGTTACTCGCCGCTCTTATAGGGCGGGTACTTGTCGTCGCCATTCACGCGTTTGTCCTCGTCAAGGTCATGCCCATCTTCAGGAGACTCTGCTGGCCCCACCGGATCGACCTGCGGGTCTGCCAGGTCAGGAGAGTCCGGGTCAAAACCCAGATCCTGCTCGGGGTCACGCTGATTGGTCGCCATACTCACCTCCTGGTAAATGCCCAACGGCGTTGGGCTACTCACTTAAGAAGCAGGGCAGCTCGCAAAGTGCAGCGTAACTGACGAGCGGGCCCTCATCCCTGCTGTGGCATGGCCGAAGAGTGATGATTCAGGATCAGCCATTCACCATTAATCTTCTGATAGAGGTAGGTATAGCGTGCCTGCACCTGACGTTTGCTGCCGTCAGCCTCGGTAAGCGTGAAGGTATACACGCCGGTGTCCAGCGCCTTGTTTTCATTCAGGCGACGAATCTCACGGAAGTTGACGACCCCGACTGGTTTCAGCACCAGGAAGTGGTCGAAGTAATCCTTGATCTCCGCAGGTGTAGTGCGCACTTTATTGGATACAGTGGGCTGCAGGATTGCGTTCTTCGCGTAAAGAGCGGTTACCTTGGCGGAGTCACCCGTCTGCAGCGTACGATTCCAGCGCTCGAACAGCGCGGCGATTTCACGATCTTTGACATCAGTCGGTTGCGGGGCGATCTCCGTGTAGGAATGCGGTTTGACCGGCGCAGTGTCGACAGCATGGACCAGGGGCGTTGCCAGAATAGCGATCAGCGCCACAGCAGAAATTTTTATGTTCAGCTTCATTTACGGTATTCCTATCGGCTTTTGGTGGAGCTACTGTGCCGCGTCTCGAACGTGCGGCAATCAGCCGATTGGTGCGATCTGTCTATGCCATTTGGCAGATAGCGGCACCACACCGGAAAAGGTCTAATGGCGCCACTTTTTGCCGAATGGATCCGGCCCCTGTGTTGGAGCAGTACATGCACAAGCCTTCCGATGATCCGGCCAGCGCGCTCAATCTGCGCAGTCAGTACCGTCAATGGGAAAGTCGTGCCGCGCGATTGAGATTGCTCGTCGACACCGGCCACGAACTGACCCGCCTTTCGCCCTCCTCAATGCGCCAACGCGCAGTACAGAGAGCCTGTGCATTTCTGGCGCTGGATCAGGGCATTCTGCTTGAATGGACCGGCGAGACGCCCTCGAGGTTGAGCGCCAGCCATGGCAATCCACAACGCTTTCAGACACTGACGACACTCCTCGACAGGACCATCCTGACGCCGGAATGGCGAGTTCAGCCTTGTGCAGAAATCCCCTGCGTATTGCATCTACCCCTACTGGGGGCCGACGGCGAGCCCTTCGCGGCCCTGCTGCTGGCCAACAGCGCGAACATTGCAGCGCCTGATACCGAAGACCTGCAGTCTCTTCAACTGCTGGCCACCCTGCTCGCGGCACATCTGGAAAACAGTCGTTTGCTCGATGCGCTGTCGGCACGCGAGCGGGCCATGTCCGAGCTGGTTCATCGTTTATTCAGTGCTCAGGAAGATGAGCGCAAACGGGTCGCCTACGACCTGCATGACGGGCTGGCACAAACCCTGGCAGGTCTTCACCAACGCCTGCAAGGTTTTGCCAGCCAATGCCCTGACCTCTCTGAGCCGTTGAGTCAGGAGCTGTCAACGATTCTGCAACTGGCGCAACGCTGTGTCGGCGAGGGTCGACAACTCATCGGCGGCCTGCGTCCGGTTGTGCTGGATGACTTCGGTCTTCTTCAGGCCATAGACAAGGAGGCGGATCGCTTGCGCGAAGCGGGTCACGCCGTGCAATGGACGGCCAAATATGCCGAGCGATTGCCCGATGTCATTGAAATCACCTTATTCCGCATTGCACAGGAAGCCATCAACAACGTCCTCAAGCATGCCGGTCCCTGCAGTGTCAGGCTTGCCCTGCAAATGCGCGGCGCAGAAGTTGCCGTGCTGATTGAAGATCAGGGTCGAGGGTTTGCAGCCCGGCAAGCATCGAGAAATGGCTCGACGGAAGGGTTGGGACTGACGGCCATGCAGGAGCGCACTCACCTTGTCGGTGGCCGGTTTGAATGTGCCAGTCAGCCGGGCAAAGGTACACGTTTGAGTGCCATTGTCCCGCTGGGCAACAACGAGGTCCCGGCATGAACAGAACAATAAGACTGGTCATGGCAGACGACCATGAAGTGACCCGCGCAGGTTTCATCTCGCTGTTGGCTGGACATCCGGAGTTTGAAGTCGTGGGGCAAGCCAATGATGGTCAGGAAGCCCTGGAGCTTTGCGAACGCCTGCGCCCGGATATCGCCATCCTTGATGTGCGCATGCCGATCCTCAACGGCCTCGGTGCCGCACGCCTGCTGCAACAACGCATGCCGGAACTGAAAGTGGTGATGTTCACCATGGACGACAGTCCGGATCATCTGGAAGCGGCTATTGCAGCCGGGGCTGCTGGCTATCTGCTCAAGGACGCCAGTCGCGAGGAGGTCATCAATGCTCTGCGTCGGGTCGCAGCCGGAGAGGACGCGCTGAACAGCGCGATGAGTGCACGTCTGCTGAGACGTATCGCCACCCGCCGGGCCGCCGGTTCAGCGCCTCGGGAAAACCTCACCGAACGAGAGCGTCAGGTTTTGGGACTGGTTGCCGGAGGATTCAGTAATCGTGAGATTGGCGAAAAACTGGGTATCGCCACCGGCACCGTCAAGGCCCATGTCGAACGCGTCATCAGCAAGCTTGATGCCTCTGACCGAACCCAGGCTGCGGTGCGCGGCATAGCCCTGGGGCTGGTTGCCCAGCCTGACGGAAACTGGACATGAGTCGCTGGTCGGATTTGCCACTCAGGGGCAAGGCGCTGATCGCAATCGCCCTGCCGCTGGTGATCCTGTTGTCCTCACTGGTGCTGATTTACCTCGCCGAACGGCAGACCGCTCGTGCCGAAGAAGATGTCCGCCGGGTGCTGCTGGTGCAAGGAGATATTCAAACGGTTCACACCCTTCTCGCCGAGGCAGCCGCCAGCGAACGTGGGTATCTGCTCACCCATCGCGAAGACTTTCTGCCAGCCTACAACAGCGCGCGGCCATTGATTGATGCGGCCTTGCAGCGTCTGGATGCCAACGTTCGTGACCCTGAAATTCGTGATCGCCTGCAACTCATCACTCCGCTGATCAACATCAAGCTGGGGGCCTTGGCAAAACTGCGTGAGGGCAACGGTAAAGACCCGGCGCTTGTCACCGATATTCTCGTGAGCAACAAACAGGTGCTCGACACCTTGCGAGAACAGATCAGCGCCATGCGCAACCGTGAAGCCACATTATTGGAAGAACGTACCGCAGCCGCTGCTGAAACCCGTGAGCGGCTGGTGTTCGCCACGTTTCTGGCCGCCTGCTGCGGGGTATTCGCCGCTGTCGCGGCAATGCTTTTGCTGTCCAGAGGCATCGTCAGCCGGGTCGAGCATGTGAAGCGCAACGCGCAATTGCTGGCTGCGGGTCATCCACTGATGCCGCAACCTGCGGAAAAGGACGAAATAGGCCAATTGGGCACCCGTCTGGTGGAGGCCGCGCACCTGCTGGCCCAGCGTGAAGGCGCGTTACGGGATAACGAAGAACGCTTGCGACTGATCATCGACGCGGTCAAGGATTACGGTATTTTCGCCCTGGATGCCAGCGGCCGTGTCACGACATGGAATGTCGGAGCAGAGCGAATAAAGGGCTACAGCGAACAGGAAATCATCGGTCAGCCGTTCTCCGTTTTCTATTTGCCGGAGCAGTGCCCTCAGCGTCCGGAAATGGCTTTGCGAGAAGCCCGAAACAAAGGCTATTTCATGGAAGAGGCCTGGCGACGCCGCAAGGATGGCAGCCGCTTCTGGGCCAGTGTGGTTATCAGCGCCCAGTACGATGCCAGCGGCACTTTGCGCGGCTTTTCCAAGGTCACCCGGGATATCAGCGACCGTCATGCCGCCGAAATCGCTTTGAGCGCAGCCCGGGAAGAAGCCGAGCGCGCCAGCCGCGCCAAAAGTGAATTCCTGTCACGTATGAGCCATGAGCTGCGCACCCCCTTGAATGCCATTCTCGGCTTTGCGCAATTGCTGGAAATTGATCCGCTGCCGACGCAGCGTCAACAGATCGGACATATCCTCAAGGCTGGCCAGCACCTGCTGACCCTGATCAATGAGGTCCTCGACATTGCCCGTATCGAGTCAGGGCACCTGCCGGTCAATCTGGAGCGCATTGCGCTAGGCTCCGTCCTGCACGAAGCGCTGGCGCTGGTTGCACCTATGGCCAGTGAAGCGCGGATCCGCATTGCTCCCCTGCCAGTCATTCGCCCCGACGAAGGTGTAATCGCCGACCGCCAGCGATTGATGCAGGTGCTGCTGAACCTGCTCTCCAATGCCATCAAATACAACCGCACAGAGGGTGAAGTGACCCTCCAGGTAGCCCGCAGTGGCCAGATGCTCTCGGTGACGGTATCGGACACCGGCCCCGGCATTGCCAAGGATCAATTGCACAAATTGTTCCGGCCCTTTGAACGTCTGAACGCCGACCATCAGGTTGAGGGCACCGGTCTTGGATTGGCGCTGAGCAAGAATCTTCTGGAAATGATGGACGGCAGCCTTCAGGTACTCAGCGCTACAGATGAGGGGTGCAGTTTCATTTTAAGTTTGCCCCACGCCGTCATTAAGCCGGAGACGGCTGTGGTCGCGTCGCAAATCAGCACAGTGATTGATAACCCGGAGCCAACTTCTGCGCCCTATCGGGCCAGTGTGCTGTGTATCGAAGACAACCTGGCCAGCCTGACACTCATAGAAACCTTGCTGCAGCGGCGCTCGGGCATTCAACTGTTCTCAAGCATGCAGGGACAGATGGGCCTGGATCTGGCTACGCGACATGCGCCGGACCTGATTCTTCTGGATATCAATCTTCCTGATATCTCCGGCATCAAAATACTGCGCCGCCTGCGTCGCGCTGTACAAACTGCAAATATCCCGATCCTGATGATGACCGCCGACGCCACGCCGATGACTCACAAGGTGCTACGCGAAGCGGGCGCCACAGCCATTCTGGTCAAGCCGATCAACGTCCGGATGTTCTACGACCAGATTGATCAGTTCCTCACGGAGCCTGTATGACTCAAGACCTTCGTATCCTGCTGATTGACGATCAGCGCGCCAATCTCGAACTGATGGAGCAGTTACTCGCCCGTGAAGGACTGCTTAACGTCCTGAGCACTACCCAGCCCACGCACACACTGGAGCTGTTCAATAGCTTCGAGCCGGATCTGGTAATCCTGGACCTGCACATGCCTGAATTTGATGGCTTTGCCGTGCTCGAACAACTGGGGCGGCGTATCCCGCCCCATGAGTATTTACCCATTCTGGTACTCACCGCCGATGCGACTCGTGATACACGGATACGCGCTCTGGCTTTAGGTGCAAGGGACTTCATCAGCAAACCCCTGGACGCACTGGAAACCATGCTCAGGGTCTGGAACCTGCTGGAAACCCGCGTGCTCTACAAGAGCCTTCGGCAGTTGCTGCCGGCGGAGCAGATTGAATTACTGCAACAGCGGCGTGGGGGGAGCACGCCACGAGAGTTACGTTAGCTGTCCATGGCACTGCGCTGTCGCAAACCTCGAATCTGGAGCTGCCGAAGGCTGCGATCGCGGTGTGTCAGGAGAAATGCTTCGCAGCCTTCGGCAGCTCCTACAGACAAGTATTTCAGCAACCATCTTGCCGCGCGCTTATCTCGTTACGCAGCAGCCGGGCCAGCGCTTCAACCGAATACGGCTTTTGCAGAAACGTAAAGCCCTGGGAGTTTCCCTGAGCCAGAGCGGGACTGTAACCACTGGTCAAAACAATCGGCAGCTGCGGATACAATCTCTGGACTTCAAGAGCAAGTTCCACACCGTTCATGCCTGGCATTACTACGTCGGAAAATACTGCCTGAAAGGTATCAGCCCGATCTGCCAGTACCGCCAAGGCCTCGACCCCATTCCTGACCCAGTGAATGTCGTAGCCGAGTTCTCGCAACGTCTGGCTGGAAAAATCGCCAATTTCGGGGTTGTCCTCAACCACCAGCAACCGGGCGCCTTCGCCGCTAGTCTGCAGTTCCATATCCAGTGCCGCATATTCCGCACTCGGCGTAGCGATGGACCGAGGCAGATAGAGGGTAAATTTACTGCCTTCGCAAAACTCGCTCTCGACGATTACTTCGCCCCCGGACTGTTTGGCAAAGCCGAAGACCTGTGACAGCCCTAGTCCTGTGCCTTTGCCGACATCCTTGGTGGTGAAGAACGGGTCGAAAATGCGATCCAGCAAGTCCGGCGCAATTCCCGAACCGGTGTCGATCAATGACACCGCCACATAATCGGCAACCACGGCAGCATGGGTCCGTCGAGCGGGTATACTACCGACCGGCTCGACACAAATCCTCAACGTGCCCTCGCCGTTCATGGCATCCCGGGCGTTGACCGCCATGTTGATCAGCGCAGTGTCGAACTGCCCGGCATCGGCATTGATGTAGCAAGGCTGCGCTGGAAGCTCGACCACCACTTCGATACGTGCACCGGTCAGTGAACTGATCATCTCGCCGATGGCCCGGACGCTCTTGCCTGCGTCAAAGACTTCAGGACGCAGGGTTTGCTGACGGGAAAACGCCAGCAGTTGCCCGGTCAGTTTGCTCGCCCGATCAACCGCATTGGAGATCGCGTCGATGTAGCGCCGACGTCGTTCCTCGTCCAGATTACGCTTGAGCAGATCGGTTGACGCTTTGACCACTGTCAGCAGGTTATTGAAGTCGTGAGCCACACCACCGGTCAATTGACCGACCGCTTCCATCTTCTGCGACTGGCGTAATGCGGCTTCGGTGCGGCGCAATGCTTCTGCGGCCTCGCGTTCGACCTGAACATCGCGGCCGACGGCATGGATATAGGACTGATCAGGTACAGCCGTCCAGGATATCCAGCGGTACGAACCGTCCTTATGCAAATAGCGGTTTTCAAAGCTGGAGAAGCTAATGCCTTGAGAAAGCTTCGCTGCAGCGGCCGCTGTGCTCAGTTCATCATCCGGGTGCAAAAACTCCAGAAACGATCTGCCAACCAGCTCATCTGGAGTCCAGCCCAGCAAATGACTCCAGGCCGGATTAACTGCCGTGATGGCACCTTCAAACTCGGCGATCAGCATCAGGTCAGTGGACAGCCGCCAGATACGGTCGCGATCCTGAGTTCGGGCTTCAACCCGCTCTTCGAGCGTGGCATTAAGCTTGCGCAAATCTTCTTCCGCAGCACGAGTGGCGGTGATATCGCGAGAAATGCAGAGGATCTTCTCCACCGTTCCTGCAGCATCGAACATCGGCGTCACCTGCACATCCCACCACCTCGGCGCGCCCAGATAGGTATTGGCAAACCCCTGAAAGCGCCCAGGCAAACCGGCCTTTGCACGATCAATGGCTGCCTTGGCGTCGATGTGCCCCTGATCTTGCCAGAAGTCAGGCCAAGGGCACCCGCGTACGGCGTTGAAATCGCTGACTTCCATGACACGCATACCGCCTTCGCTCATGAACGCCAGGTTGCCATCCAGATCAATAACCTTGATGCAGTCGTTACTGCTGGCCAATACGCGGCTGTTGAATTCTTCGGTATCCCGCAACGAGGATTCGATACGCAGGGCTTCAGTCACGTCCTTGAACAGCATCGCAATGCGGTTCTGGGCATAGTCATCGATCTTGTAGGCGTAAATTTCATACCAGCGCCCGTTGAGGGCAACAGCGGGAGCATTAAAGCCCATCGATTTGCCGCTCAATACAACTCGTGCATAGACCTCAAACCAGGGCACCGGACGCCCTTCGGCGATGTCCCGCAGACTTTGGCCGATCTGCTGTTTAAGCTCGGTCATGCTCTCGAAGGCAGCGTTTATCTCAACGAGATGGCAGCCCGCCAATGCATCTTCTGCATACGACACTTCCAGCACACAGAAGCCGATATCAATGTTGCTGAACAGTGCACGGTAACGTTCGTCGCTGGACTTGAGTTGCTGGTCAACGCGCACCGAATGAGTGGTTTCGACGGTATGGCACAAAACGCCGAGCACCGACTCTTCGAGCTCGTCGTAGATCGGCGAAAATGAAAATGTCCACCAGGTCTGCTCTTCAACGCCATAGCGCGCCATGCTGATCGGCTGATTTTCGTAACGACTGGATTCGCCAGCAAAAGCACGCTCCACTACCGGACGCACCTGCTCCCACGCGTCAGCCCAGAGTGTGGTGACGCTCTGCCCCAAGGCCCCTTCAAGACGCGGGCCTAGAATGGGCCGGTAGGCATCGTTAAAAAAGAAATTGAGATCCTGCCCCCAGAGCAGATACAGGCTTTCGGGTGAGTTAAGCATGATGCTCAACGCCGACCGTATCGGCGCAGGCCAATTCTGCATAGGACCGAGGGGGGTAGCAGCCCAATCAATAGCTCTGATGGCTGCGCCGGTCTCGCCGCCGGGAAGCGTGCGTGAAGTCGGGCTGATGAGGGGGGTCATGGGCATTTACTGACTGCTAAGGCGTCACAGGACGAAGATCATCGGCCGAATCAGCGCAAGAGAACCGCTGAGTCTGGAGTGCTGGCAAACAAACGCAATCATCGCAGTTTCTGCAGGTACTGGCTAATTGCAAACAGATTGACCCTTGGGACGCAAAAACGTTCTGCGTTCGCTGAAGAAGCCTATGCAAGCCTTGTTACACACGGCTGCCGTATACTGACGGGCCGCACCCGCACTTAAGGAATGAATGCCAATGCGCGCCCCGTCCTCTGCCATCGTTGTCGAACGTTTTACCGAGGCCCACGCCGAAAGCGTAACCGCTTTGTACAACGTCCCTGCAGTTGCCCGGCAAGTCCTGCAAATGCCTTTTCAATCCGCTGACATCTGGCGTAAACGGCTGGACAGCAGTAACGAACGACTGATCAGCCTCGTGGCACTGCATGAAGGGACCGTGGTTGGGCAAGGCTCGCTGGAGCAGTTTTCCCGCATCCGCCGCAGTCATTGTGGCTCGATCGGCATGGCCGTCGCGCAGGACTGGCAAGGCCAGGGCATCGGCAAACAGCTTTTGACTGCGTTGCTGGAAGTGGCTGATAACTGGATGAAACTGCGCAGGGTCGAGCTGATGGTTTATTCAGACAATCAGGCGGCAGTGATTCTCTATGAAAAGCTAGGCTTCGAAACCGAAGGGCTGCTGCGTGATTATGCCGTTCGTGATGGTCAGTTCACCGATGCCCTGACCATGGCGCGCATTCGGGCCTGACGCAGGACTGCGCAGGACCTGTGGGCCGGGATTGCCAGCGATAATCTGTAAACCCAATCGCGGGCAAGCCCGGCTCCCACAGAACCTACGAAAATCTGCAGGAACTGTTTCAGCCTGAAGGACGTCGGGGTATTCGCTCAATTTTCTTCGGCGGACAAACCGCCCTCCGCCCAATACCGGTCCCACGTCTGCTCTCAAGCTGCTCATTGCTTGCGCCAAAACCCGGCAACATTACACGCGCGCAATCCCGCACGCTGAAACGATTAACCTTTAATTCAATATGTTTCCGGTTTTTACGGAACTAGCCCGACTGACCACCCCCTAAGCCTTCAAGCCAGCGGTCTGGCAAGGCTATTTTCCGTCAATCTGCACCAGCATCGGAACGTCCCCTGCCCAGCCGCGTCATCGTTCAATCAAAGGATCTGCAGTTCATGTCCTCAAACACGACAACCGCCTCCTTGGGCGGCGATAAAGGCGGGCAGCATATTTCGGCCCGCAGGTTGGTATTCATTTCCGTACTCGTTGCAACCATGGGTGCCCTGGCGTTCGGCTATGACACCGGCATCATCGCCGGTGCGCTGCCTTTCATGACGCTGCCTGTTGAACAGGGCGGACTAGGGCTGAATGCTTTTACCGAGGGGCTAATCACGTCCTCGCTGATTGTCGGCGCAGCGTTCGGATCGCTGGGCAGTGGTTATCTGTCCGACCGTTACGGGCGCCGCGTTACCCTGCGCCTGCTGTCACTGCTATTCATCGCGGGAGCCTTGGGTACCGCCATCGCACCGTCGATTCCGTTCATGGTTGCCGCTCGCTTTGTGCTGGGCATCGCGGTCGGTGGCGGCTCAGCCACGGTACCGGTGTTCATTGCGGAAATTGCCGGCCCGAAAAAACGTGGCAGACTGGTCAGCCGCAACGAACTGATGATCGTCAGCGGCCAATTGCTGGCCTACGTCCTCAGTGCTCTGATGGCGGCCTTGCTGAGCTCGTCGCACATCTGGCGCTACATGTTGGCTATCGCCATGCTGCCCGGTATTTTGCTGCTGGTCGGCACATTCTTCGTCCCGCCTTCTCCGCACTGGCTCGCCGCCAAAGGGCGCTTTGACGATGCCCAGGATGTGCTGGAAAAGCTGCGCGATACGCCTGAAGAGGCCAAGCGCGAAGTCGAAGAAATGAGGTCGCAGAAGGAAAACGCCCGCAAGCGTCCGCCTGTTTCCGAGCTGCTGCGTCAGGGATGGATAATCAAGCTGTTGCTTATCGGCATTGGCTTGGGTTTCACCGCTCAGTTCACCGGCGTGAACGCGTTCATGTATTACACCCCGATCATTCTCAAGACCACTGGCATGGGCACTAATGCCGCTCTGACAGCCACCATCGGCAACGGCGTCGTCTCGGTCATCGCCACCCTGCTGGGCATCTGGGCTATCGGTCGTTATGGCCGTCGCCATTTGCTGATGACCGGATTGGTGACAGTGATTCTGGCCCAGATCGCCTTGGGCTGTGTACTGCAATTCATGCCGCAGAACCTGACCCAGAGCTATGCCGCCCTCGCCTGCATCCTGTTGTTCCTGCTGTTCATGCAGATGTGCATTTCGCCGGTTTACTGGCTGCTTATGTCTGAATTGTTTCCTTCGCAGATTCGCGGCCTGCTGACCGGTACGGCGGTATCCATGCAGTGGCTGTTCAACGCAGCGGTGGCATTTCTCTTCCCAATGGCGTTGGACACGCTGGGTAACCCCACATTCTTTGTCTTTGCGGTAATCAACGTCGGCTCTCTACTGTTTGTGTTCTTCTGCCTGCCGGAAACCAAGGGCAAATCACTGGAAGAGATCGAGAAACACATGAAAAAAGAGCTGTAAACACCTCGGGCCTGCTGCTCTAATCGCAGGAGCTTGCAGGCCTGATACGCTCAATGGCTCAGTAATACACCCGGCGGACGCTCGAACGCTCAAGCGTCCGCCAATTTTTTTTGCGAGGATTCATGAGTACCTCTGCCGACACCCAACAGACCAGCTGGATCAGTGTAGGCGCACTGGCAGTAGCAGCTTTCATCTTCATCACCACCGAGTTCGCCCCGGTGGGTCTGCTGTATGCCATTGGCAGCAGCTTCGACATGACCGCTGCGCAGGTGGGACCGATGCTGACGGTCTATGCCTGGACGGTGTCACTGATGTCCCTGCCCATGATGCTGCTGACTCGCAACGTCGAGCGACGGCTGTTGCTCAAAGTGGCGATTGGCACGCTGATCGTCAGCCACATCGTCCTTAGTCTTTCACCAAATTTCACCATGGTGGTGATCAGCCGGATCGGCATTGCCTTGGCGCATGCGGTGTTCTGGTCCGTCACGGCTTCGCTGGCGGTACGCCTGGCCCCGGGCGGTAACCGTTCGCGGGCATTGAGCCTGCTGGCGATGGGCGCTTCGCTGGCCATGGTATTGGGGATTCCCATCGGCCGCGTGCTGGGCGAAAGCATGGGTTGGCGCGCGACGTTTATCACCATCGCAGCCGTCGCAGCGCTGATCTGGTTTCTGCTGGCTAAAAAGCTTCCCCTGCTCCCGAGTCAAAACAGCGGCAGCCTGAAAAGCCTGCCTATCCTGTTCAAACGCCCGGCGCTGGTTTCTCTGTATGGCATCACGGCACTGGTGGTCACCGCCAACTTTACCGCGTACACCTACATCGAGACGTTTGTGCAGTCGGTTGCGGGCTTCAGCGAAGAAACCACCACCTGGATGCTGCTGCTCTTTGGCCTGGCCGGACTGATGGGGTCGATTTTCTTCAACACCCTGTACACCCGCTTCGCCAACCACCTGACCACGATGGCCATCGGTTCTTTGTGCATCTGCCTGACATTGATGCTTTGGGCTTCATGGAGCATTTACACGTTGGTCGTGGTCTTTGCGCTCTGGGGGCTGGCGATGTTGTGCTTCGGCATTCTGATGCAGTCGCAGGTCATCCAGCTGGCACCCGATGCCACCGATGTCGCGTCCGCCATGCACTCGGCCATCTACAACGTCGGCATCGGTGCCGGTGCACTACTGGGCAGTATCGTGGTGCATCACCTGGGTTCGGCATGGGTCGGCTTCGTCGGCGGGTTCCTGGCCTTGTGTGCCCTGATCATCAGTCGGATAACGAGCCAGCGCTATGGCAGTGCTGAACCGGGACCTGGCACCGTTGACATCATGCACTGACGGACCTGCTCAGAAGCCTTCAGTTGAGCCGCCCGGTGCGTGATACCGGGTGGCCATGCAGACCAACGTCACTGACGCTTCCAGCACTCTGCATAGCGTTTGCAAACGCCATACTGTTCATCCATTTTCGCCATGCGCCTCATCTTTCAGTGCCGGATCGCCCTGCTCCACGCCTGATCCTTGCTGTGCTGCCAATCCCGATCGGCCTGGCTGTCGATACCGACATGAGGCTGAAAGTCGCTGGTGGTAGTGGCCTGACATTGGCGGAAGCCGTCATCCCAGCCCGTAGCGTACTTGCGATCCTCCAGGTAGACGGGCACGTTTTTGCGAAACTCACCGAGGGCGCCAGCCGCTTGCCGACCACTGCCACAGCCGTCGTCAAAGCCACTGGCATACGGCGCTGGATATCCTTGAGCCAGCAGTCGTTCCCGGGTGCTTTCACAGCCTGCCAACACAGCCACAGACAGAAACAACGACAACACCGCAATGGCACGTCCACCCGAGATTTGCATGTGCATGATGTCAGCCCTTCCCGCCTGCCGCTTCTATGGAGCCAGAGTTGAACGACGTCTGTGCTTGCGGACGATAGAGAATCCAGCGGTAGCAGAGCACACAAATCACCCAGTCAAAAAGTAAAGTCCAGACGTTGTGGGAAAGGAAATGCGCCCCCTGCATCATCCGGCCCACCGACAAAATCACGCCCAACCCGAGCGCAATTCCCAAGGCGATTCGTGCCCCTTTCAGATGGCGGTCCCGCAAGGCAAAGAACAAGGCCAGCAACGAGAAGCCGGTAGAAGCGTGCCCGCCCGGCCAGCAGCGGCCAGGTTTGAGGGTGTCCGGGCGCTGGCTGAGCAGTGGCGTGTAAGTCTCGCTGCCTCCAAAATCGCTCAGGCTCCACGGGCATTGCACGGCAGTCACCACTTTCAGCGGCGTAACAATGGCAGTGGTCAATGCAATCGCCAGAACGGTGTAACCCAGCGGCCTGCGCCATTCAGCAAGGCGGGAAGAAAACCAGCTGCTCAGATAAGCAATCGTCAGTACAACGAATAGCAGAATTACTGCCTGCTTGACGCGGTCGTGGAGGATGTCTTCCAGCCAGTAACTTTTACGTCCGATAAAGCCCTCTCCCGGCACATAAAACATCTGGGCGATGGAGAAATCCAAAGCCGTCGGATCGAGCAGCAACATCAACCCCATCAAGACGATGGGGATACCTAATGCGAGTCGAAAATCAAAAGGTCGCGATGCGCGAAGCGGTAGTGCAATAGCCATGGACAGGTTCCGTTATTGGATTACAGATGCAGTGCTTGTTAAGTGTTGGGGCTCTGGTGTGAACGGTACTGGCTCAATCCTGAGCTCTGCGCCTGGCCGGATCGGTTGCTGCAACGCCGAGCGGCCGTAGAAAAACAGCGCCACCAGCAACGTGCTCAACCAGACAAAAATGCCTGCCCAGAATGTATGCGACAGATAATGCCAGCCCTGCAAAACCCGCGTTGTGCCATAGACGAGGCCCAACAAAATTACGCCTGCCAGCAACAGCCTGGAGTGCTGCCAACGGTAGCGTCGCGCGACGAAATACACAGCGAAGAGGCTGAATGCACTGGAGGCATGGCCCCCTGGCCAGCAACGGCCAGCGCCCGCCTCACGCCACAACGAGAAGTTCTCGAACCATTCCTTATGCAACTGTTTCCCGCCATACAGCGTTGTCTCCACCGGACAATAAATACTGGTGTGGCTCTTGAGGTAATGGATCAGTCCGGTACTCAGGGCAAAGGCAACGATGACGAAAAAGAAATCGAGCCGGTGCCGCTGCAGAAATTTCAGCAGACTTGCCACCCGCGAGCGGGCGATGAATCGGCCGGGGCGTGTTTGACGATAGCGCTCCACACACGGCCAGACGAACGACAGCAATGCACCGATAATGGCTAGCTCACCCGTCCAGTCCGGAATGATCCGGGCCCACTTGTGAGTTACCTGTTCAAAAAGACGACTTTGACCAATGGGGAAAACGCCAGCGGCAGGGTCATAAAAAAGGTTGCTGAACAGCCGGTCGAGATCGGTCAGATCAAAGGCCAGGAACGTTATCAACGCCAACAACAATGGCACGCCCAGATAGCGGGAATAGAAGCGGGATCGGGCACTCAAAGCGTTCATTGATTCACCTGCCCGATCGTCATGTTTTTCCACTGCGCTGCGTCCATTGAACCGATGATGCTCGGCGCATGCTTACCGTCGACCCTTACGAACACTGCCTGGGTGTATTCGCTGGAGCGGTCGCCTGCGCGCACGCCCATCTTGCGTTCAAATTGATCGATGCAACCGCTGTGAGTAATCAGCACCAGATTCTGTGCGAGCTGCTTGTGCGCCAGAACAGCGTCTTTAAAACCGCTGTTGCATTCACTGGCCCAGCTCTGGGTCGGCACAGCTCGACCCAGAATAAAGTCAGCCGTCTGACGAGTACGGGTCAGCGGACTGGCAATGATCCGGGAGTTTTCAAGACCCATTTGCTGCAAGCCGACACCCACTGCCTGTGCTGACTGGCTGCCTTTGACAGTGATGCCATCAGCACTTCCCAGGCATGGGTTACCAGAGCGATCGCAACGTTCTGCGTGTCGGACCATGACCACCACATCTCCCCGGACCCAGCGGTCATACAATTTAGAATTGTTAAAGTTGTTATTAATACTTAGATCGACGACGGGAGTCGCTTTATAAAACCAGGCAATTAATACCACAGCAAAAATAGCCGCCGCCACGGACATTACTGAACGGCCGCTGAACATAGCCGTGAAAGAGGTTTTACCGGGAATAACTGATTCATTGATCAGGGTAGTGCTCACGCCTTCGCTCCTGCAAAAAGACCATGGCAACCGTCAGGCGTCGCGCCCTGAAGTTGTCGTACTGTGAGCAAAGCCTAAAGTTAACAACGTGGGAGAGCAGTGAAAACGATGTGAAAAATAAGTCGCAAACAGCCTGCAGAAATGTAGCTATTCAGCCGCCGTTCAGTTGATAACAATTAGCATTAATTTCTACAAGTACACCCACCTTTTATTGGCATGTTTTTCACAAAAATTTGATGATTCCCTGCCTAGAGTCTGCGCCATTGGAGACACCATGCTCAATCACTCGAGCGACCTCCCTCATTCAGTGAAGCGGAATCACATGTTTAAAATCAAACACCTTCGCCCCGAGGTAGCGACGGCGCTCGGCAGCGCCTTCCTGTTACTCGGATTCAACAGCACCCTTTGGCAACACCTCGTGAGTATTACCGACCACAACGCGATGCTGCGTCTGGCGTTCGGCATCATGTTGTTTGGCGTGTTTAACATCACGCTGACGCTGCTGGCGTTTCGCAAAACATTTAAACCGGTACTGATCACCTTATTCATGATCAGTGCGGGCGTCGCTTATTTCATGAGCCGCTATGGAGTCCTGATTGACGCCGGTATGTTAAGAAACTTTGCCGAGACCAACGCAACCGAAGTATGGGATCTACTGTCGCCTAAACTTTTCGTTTATATCTTACTGCTCGGCATCGTTCCGTCTTTACTGTTATGGAAAACCCCAATCAGTTATCGCCCACTGCACCGCGAACTGATCAGCAAGACTCTCGTCACTCTCGGCTGCGCCGCCATGACTGGCAGCGTGGCACTGGTCAACTATCAAGGGTTATCGTCTCTATTCCGTAACCACCACGAGTTACGTTTAATGGTGGTGCCCAGCAACTACGTTGGTGCCTCACTCGGCTACCTGCGTGAACAAGTGGTTACGGCGCAAAAACCTTTTCTGAAAGTCGGCGAAGATGCCACCCGAGACAGTGCCTGGGTACAGCGCCCACGTAAATCGCTCACCGTACTGGTCGTAGGCGAAAGTGCCCGGGCCGAGAACTTCGGCATCCTCGGCTATAACCGCGATACCACTCCGCAACTGCGAGCAGAACCTGGCGTGATTGCCTTTACCGACGTCCACTCCTGCGGGACTGAAACGGCAGTGTCGGTACCGTGCATGTTTTCCAACATGGGACGCAAGAACTACGACGCGCCCACGGCCAAAACCGAGGAAGGTCTGCTGGACGTGCTCAAGCGTGCCGGAATAGACGTGATCTGGCGTGACAACCAGTCCGGCTGCAAAGGCACCTGCGACCGGGTTACGCTGCAGGATGTCAGCAAGCTGAAAGACCCTGAGCTGTGCGCCAACAGTGAATGCCGGGATGAAATCCTGCTGCAAGGGCTGCAGAACTTCATTGAGCACCTGGACAAAGACACGGTGCTGGTACTGCATCAAATGGGTAGCCACGGCCCGGAATACTTCAAACGTTATCCGAAGGAGTTTGAGAAATTCACCCCGGTCTGTGAAAGCAATGCGCTGGATAAATGCAGCCGGGACAGTATCGTGAACGGTTATGACAACACGTTGCTCTACACCGACCACGTACTCGCGAGCCTGATTGATATTCTGCGCCGCAACCAGACCAACGTAGACACCGCGATGATTTACCTTTCCGATCATGGTGAGTCGCTGGGTGAATACAACCTGTTCCTCCACGGCACGCCCTACATGCTCGCCCCGGACCAGCAAAAACATGTGCCGATGATGGTCTGGTTTTCGGATAACTATCAGCAGTCATTTGCCCTTGATACGGTATGCCTGCAACAAACCCGTAATGCGTCTCTGAGCCAGGACAACCTGTTCCATTCAATGCTGGGTTTGTTGAAGGTGCATACTCACGTCTACGACCCTTCGCTGGATATGTTTGCAGGTTGCAGAAACGGTACTGCCGACGGCGTATTGGCCAACAAATAATAGACGTCATGTCCAGGACAGAAACAAGCCTGTCCCGGTAGACCACACAATAATGTGAGCCCGATGCGCATACTCGTTATCGAAGACCATAAAGACATTCTCGCCAACGTTTCGGAGTACTTCACGCTCAAGGGCTGTGAAGTCGTCGGTGCGCTGGACGGGCTGACGGGACTGCATCTGGCGACGACCGGCAATTTCGACGCGATCATCCTCGACCTGATGCTGCCCGGCATGGACGGCAATCTGCTCTGTCGAAAGCTGCGCGAAGACGCCCGCCAGCAGGTTCCGGTCCTGATGCTGACTGCACGTGATCAACTGGAAGATCGTTTGACCGGGTTCAACGTCGGCGCCGACGACTACATCGTCAAACCGTTCGCGCTCTCGGAGCTGTATGCCCGGGTTGAGGCGGTCACGTGGCGCTCAACCGGCATGAAGAAGAACGTGCTCAAGATCCACGACCTGACCTACGATCTGGACTCGCTGGAAGTCAGGCGAGGCGGAACATTACTCAAGCTCAACCCTACCAATATGGTGCTGCTCGAGTTATTGATGCGTAAAAGCCCAATGGTGGTTAAACGAAAGGAGTTCGAACAAGCCGTCTGGGGCAACAATACGCCTGACTCGGACAGTCTGCGCACCAGCCTGTATATGTTGCGCAAGACTATCGACAAACCGTTCGATATCCCGTTGCTGCATACCGTTCATGGCATGGGTTACAAACTGCAAGGGCCTCGGTAAGGACAGACGCTGCTTGTATTTCTTTTCGAAGCAACAGCAAACTTGATCGTCAATATTGCTGTGTCTGGAGTTTGTATTTGTCTTCCCCCACCTCGCCGCCCCCTCACGACACGAAGCTGATCGAAGCCTGCGCGCTCAGTCGCCTGGATCAGAACAGTTCTGCTCACCTTCTCCACCCCGTGGACTTCATCCTGAGCGGCGGCGACAGAGTGGCGATAACCGGCTCGTCCGGGTCTGGCAAAAGTGTTTTTTTGCGCACCCTGGCGCTATTGGATGCGCCCGGTTCAGGTGAAGTACTCTGGCACGGCCAGCCCGTGAATGCCGGGCAGATCCCCTCGTATCGCAGTCAGATTTGCTACCTCGCACAACGTCCGTCGATGATGGATGGCACCGTTGAAGACAACCTGCGCTTTCCCTACAGCCTGAATATCTTCAAGCAGAGGAAGTTCGATGCCGAGAAGGTCAAAGCGCTTTTACGTCAGGCAGGAAAACCAGAACGCTTCCTGCTGAAGGCCGCGGACGATCTTTCCGGAGGTGAGGCTCAGGTTGTTGCACTGATTCGCGCCATTCAGCTGGAGCCGAAAGTGATCCTGCTGGATGAGCCCACTGCCGCGCTCGACCCTCAGTCTTCCCGCGATGTAGAAACACTGGTCGATACCTGGTTCACCGGTGGGCTGGCGTCCACGCGCGCTTATATCTGGGTATCACACGATCTTCATCAGGCGCAGCGGATGAGCAATGTCAGATTTGAAATGCACGCCGGTGTGCTGAGTGCGGTGGGTCACCCATGATTTATCAAAGTTTGTCGGCTGCGGACATCGCCATCGCCGCGTGCCTGATTCTGATCAACGGGGCCTTATCTCTGGCCTTGAAACTGGGGCTGGAGCGTCAACTGATCTGGGCATCGGTGCGCACAGTCGTTCAACTACTTGCTATCGGCTACATCCTTGGCTGGGTATTCGAGTTTGCCTACTGGTATGTCGTGCTGCCGCTGATGTGCATGATGACTTTGATTGCCGGTATGTCGGCAGCGGGACGAGGCAACCGCACTTATGCCGGGCGGCGCCTGGACAGTGTTGTGTCAGTGTGGGGCAGTTCGTGGCTGGTGACTGCTATCGGCTTGCTGCTGGTTATTCAGATTCGCCCTTGGTACGAACCGCAGTACGCGATTCCTATTCTTGGGATGATCCTGGGCAATACCCTGACCGGTGTGTCGCTGGGAATCGAGCGCATGATGCAGGAGCTGTCGTCGGGACGAAGTACCGTGGAAACAATCCTCGCACTGGGCGGTTCACGCTGGGAAGCGGCGCAAATGGCGGCCCGGCAAGCAGTAAGAGCGGGCATGACGCCAACGCTGAATCAGATGAGTGTAGTGGGCATCGTGAGCCTGCCCGGAATGATGACCGGCCAGGTGCTGGCGGGGCAATCGCCCGTAGAAGCTGTCCGCTATCAGATCGTGATCATGTTCCTGATCGCCGCATCCTCAGCACTCGGCACCGTCTGCGCCGTACTGTTGACTTACCGTCGATTATTCTCGGCTGATCATCGTTTCATGATGCATAAGCTGACCAATAGAGTCTGATGGAGACGCACCAGGCTTACAGACCGCCATCGCAGCCTTCGGCAGCTCCTACAGATCACGCGTTTCGGCACGGCGCGAAGCACACGCGGAATTCATGGCACCACGCGATTTCCTGTAGGAGCCATCGGAGGTTACGACGGTCGCGAAGCGGTGCATCGGGCGAAACACGATAACGGCCTCGCCAACAAGTTGATTCGCTCAGCGCCCCAATGCCTGAATGAAACTGATAAAAGCCCGCAACGGCGCAGGCACATTTCGTCGCCCCGGGTAATAAAGCATTAACCCTGGTTCATCCTGGCACCAGTCATTCAGCAACAATTGCAGTTTTCCGTCAGCCAGACTTTGCGCGACAGCTTGTTCCAGGACAAACGCCACTCCAAGGCCACCTTCGGCAGCCTCTATCATCAGGGCAATGCGGTTGACGGTCAGCGAGCCTGGCACATCCAGCTCGACTCTTTCACCCTGCCGTTCAAACTCCCAGGCATAGCGCTCGCCTCTGGGCATTCTGATCCGGATACATCTATGCGTCTTCAACTCCGCCGGGTGAACGGGAAGACCGTATTGCTTAAGATAGCCTGGAGAAGCCACGGGAACGAAACGTGCCTTGCCGCCAAACGGCACGCCGATCATGTCGATCGGCACACTGCTGCCCAGCCGGATGCCTGCGTCACAGCCATCGGCGACGATGTCCACCGGCCGCTCCTCGTGGCGTAGCTCAAGCTCAATGTCCGGATGAAGCTTCATGAACGCTGGCACCACCTCCTTCAACAGATAGCGGGCCGCAGCAAACGGGATGTTGATGCGCAGCTCACCGCTGATGCTGCCGTCCTGCTGCTGGTTGATTTCGTCGACGGCAACGCGCAGCTCACCGAGTACCGGACGAATTCGGGACAGGAAAGCTTCACCTTCCACCGTCAGCGCGACGCTACGGGTGGTGCGATGGAACAGGCGCAGCTTGAGTGTTACCTCAAGTTCAGTAATTGCGTGACTGAGACTCGAAGGCGCCATTTCAAGCAATCGAGCGGCGCTGCGGAAGCTGCCAGTGTCCGCGACGGCCAACGCCATGCGCAGGCTTTTCAAGCTAAGGTCATGGATTAGTGTCAATTTTCGATCAGCCTGTTCATGATTGATGGTCTATCCAGAACAGCATGCCAGTCCCATCCTTGATTTGAAATCCACAAACAAGTGAGGACATCAACATGCCTGCTTCATGGTTTATCACCGGTGCCAACTCTGGCTTCGGCCGCCTTATGACTGAAACGCTGCTTGAACGCGGTGACCGGGTCGCTGCCACCTACCGCAGTGATGGCGCACTGGATGATCTGACGCAACGCTTTCCCGAATCGCTCGTTCCCATTCAACTGGACCTGACCGATAGCGAGCGCATCGCCCCGGCAGTCGCTGAGGCATTTCAGGCATTGGGGCGTATCGACATCGTCGTCAGCAATGCTGGTTACGGGACCTTCGGGGCTGTGGAAGAGCTTTCCCAGGTGCAGATCAGACGTCAGATCGAGACCAATCTGCTCGGCTCGATCTTTTTCATCCAGGCGCTGTTACCTCACCTGCGCCAACAAGGGAGCGGTCGTGTTCTCCAGGTCAGTTCCGAAGGCGGAAGGATCAGCTATCCAGGCTTCAGCCTCTACCACGCCAGCAAATGGGGTCAGGAGGGGTTTATTGAAGCGGTCGCTCAGGAAGTCGCCCACTTTGGCATCGAGATGTGTCTGCTGGAACCCGGCCCTACGGCGACGAATTTTCTTGCCGGTATCGACAGTGCATCGCCGTCAGGCGCTTATGAAAACAGCCCGGTAAACGCCCTGCGCAACCGCCTTGAAAGTGGCGAGTTCAGCCCGCACATGGGCGACCCGGTCAAGATTGCCCAGCAGATGATCGCCATCGCAGAAGCCGACGCATTACCGCTTCGAGTGCCATTGGGCAGTATTGCCTGGGACAATATCGATGCGAAATTACACGAGCGCCAGACGTTGTTAAGCACTCAAAAAGACCTGGCTTATGGCTGTGATGTCGACACGCAATAAATACCGCGTCTGACTTTATAGAAGGCTGAAGAGCTCAGCCCCGGAGCATCCACCACACACATCTGTATCCGGGGTATGAATTTCATCAATTCCGATAATCAACGGAAGCATTTGAAATTATTAGTAAAAAGGCGTCCCCTTGCGAACCGCAACTATCAAGTTGCCTCGCAAGTCTGGAGCTTTGGTTTTGCCCCTCATGTTCAAAGATTTAAAAAATGCGTCAGTCATGTTCCTGTTCAAACTTGTATTGACGGGCATCGTTTTCGGGATGATCTGGCTGGACATCGCCGTATTTGATACTCAACTGCTGGAGACTTCATTTACTGAAGTCTCACAGGAAATCATGCTGTTCGCTTGCGCTCTGCTCTTCTGGTTTTCACCTGCGAACGATGGTCAGAAAGGCTTCAAGGCTCTGGTTGCGGGTTTCTTTGCCTGTCTGTTGATGAGAGAACTCGACGGTCTTTTTGACCCCATCAGCCACAGTGCCTGGTGCTGGCCGTTTTTGCTAATCGCCATCACGTCGCTGACCATCGCTTTCAATTCGACGAATCGTCAGAACACCCTGCAAGCCTTGGCTGCCTTCACCAAAACCCCGGCCTTCGGTACGTTGTCGACCGGATTATGTGTGCTGGTGTTTTCCCGGGTATTCGGCATGGGCTCGCTTTGGCATCTGATTCTGGATGACGGTTATGCACGCCTGGCCAAGACGGCTGTGGAGGAAGGGATCGAATTGATGACCTATGCCATGTGGCTGTCAGCCAGTGTCGGCTACTGGCTGCAACAGCGGTCTGTGGCTGCAGATGTTCCAGGCAGAGTGAGTAACTCAAAACTGCAGACGAGCGCTGTCTGAGTGCCAGGTTAAATCACAACCCGGATCCCTGTGGCTCACCGAGGTTACGAGGCCAGCGACGGCGGAGTGTCAGACAAACCGTGATCGCTGGCCTCGTAACCTCGGTGAGCTCCTACAGGATCGGGGTGCAACCAGAAAAACTATTGCAGCCAGAATCAAACGCTGTCTTAAACGCCCAACAATTGCTTCGTTGTCGTCATCGACGTCTGCAAAGGCTGACCATCGCGCTGCAGTTTGTTCAACAGGCTGGCGCCCAGCCACATCTGATAAAGCGTTTCTGCCAGCTGTCGCGCATCGCTGCCAGGCAGGCACCCTTCGGTTTGCCCTTGCCTGATACATGCCGTAAGCCGCGCCACAATTTGCTCGGCACCGTCACGCAAAGTGATGCGCATCGACTCCGACAAGTCCGACACTTCAGCGCTCAATTTGACCACCAGGCACTCGTTGCCGCTGAAAGGCTCGACACAACGCTGCTGCCAGCCGAGCCAGTAATCCATCAGGCGCTCTCGAGGCGTTAGCCCCGGCAAGGCCAGGCGTCTGTCCATGTCAACGAGATAGCCAGCAAAGTAATCTTCCAGCAAGGCCTGCCCGTACTGCTCCTTGGATTTGAAGTAGTGATAGAAAGAGCCTTTGGGCACGCCAGCGACTTGCAGCAGCTCACTGAGCCCCACGCTGGTGAAGCCCTTCCCCGCCATCATGCGGTGGCCGGTATCGAGCAAATGCTGGCGAGTGTCGTCATAGGTCGGTTTCATAAGGCGCAAAATACCAAACATTAGACCAGTCGTCTATTTTTTGAACGATCAAGCGGGTTGAATGACCAACCTTGTGAACGCGCTTTGAAAAAAACCCTAGACGACTGGTCTATTCCGAGTCTAAGCTTTGTCCATCGGTGACTTGAGGCGCTGGTTTTCCAGCTCCCGCTTCGATCGCCTCATTGCCAGTCCTTCACCTTCAAGGAGTACCTTATGAAAATTCTGATGGTTCTGACTTCGCACGATCAACTGGGTAACACCGGCAAGAAAACCGGCTTTTGGCTCGAAGAATTTGCTGCCCCCTATTTTGCGTTCAAGGATGCGGGTGCCGACATCACCGTCGTCTCGCCAGCCGGTGGTCAGCCACCACTTGATCCGAAAAGCGACGAGCCTGATGCGCAAACCGCTGAGACCGATCGCTTCCGCAAAGACGCTGAGGCTCAACGCGTACTCGCCAACACTGGCCTGCTGTCAGATGTCCGCGCTGAAGACTTCGACGCAGTCTTTTACCCAGGTGGCCATGGCCCGCTGTGGGATCTGGCTGTAGACAAGAACTCGATTGCGCTGATCGAAGCCTTCGACCGCAGCAACAAGCCTCATGGCTTTGTCTGCCACGCACCTGGCGTGCTGATTAACGTCAAAGGCGCAAACGGCAAGCCGCTGATCGAAGGTCGTAAAGTGACTGGCTTCACCAATTCGGAAGAAGAAGCCGTTGGCCTGACAGAGGTGGTGCCGTTCCTGATCGAAGACGAATTCCAGCGTTTAGGCGGGCACTACTCCAAGCTGGGTGATTGGCAGGTTTACGTTGTAGAAGACGGTCAACTGGTCACTGGCCAGAACCCTGCAAGCTCGGCAGCAGTCGCTGAAGCATTGCTGAAAAAACTGGGCTGATTCTCAGGCTTCAGACTTCCTGTAACACGATTCACCGTGGACGCTGCGCCTGACGGCAAAGCGTCCATTATTTTTAGCCAGAAACTAGTCGACTGGTCTAATAAGTACTAAGACCTTCCATGTCGAACAAGGCAGATCAATGAACAACTCAGTCAAAAACAGCAATTTCTTCACCCCGACTCAATTGGGAAATCACTCTCTCAAAAACCGTATTGTCCTGCCGCCCCTCACCCGGCAACGCAGCAGCCAGCCTGGCAACGTCGCCAATGAACTCATGGCGCAGTACTACAGCCAGCGTGCAGGTGCGGGATTTCTGGTGACTGAAGGTACGCAAATCGAACCTCGCGGTCAGGGCTACGCCTGGACGCCCGGCATCTACACGCCCGAGCAAATCGCTGGCTGGCGCAAGGTGACGGAGGCGGTGCATGCCGAAGGCGGGGTTATCTTCGCCCAGCTGTGGCATGTCGGCCGGGTGTCTCACACCGCGCTGCAACCGAATGGCGACGCCCCCGTATCGGCCTCGGCCATTGCAGCGGACAAGGTGAGCGTGTTTATCGAAACCGCGCCGGGCGCAGGTGAACTGGTCAAACCTTCGATGCCGAGAGCGCTGACCACCGATGAAGTCCAGGAGCTTGTTCAGCTCTACATTCAAGCCGCCCGCAATGCAATGGAGGCTGGTTTCGATGGCATCGAACTGCATTGCGCCAATGGCTATCTGGTTAACCAGTTCATTTCGGCCCACAGCAACCATCGCGAAGACCAGTACGGCGGATCGCTTGATAACCGCCTGCGCTTCTTGCGGGAAATCGTTGCGGGTGTTGCAGAGTGCATTGGTAAAGAGAAAGTCGGCGTACGTTTTGCGCCCCTGTTCACGACGACGGATGAAGACCGCACTTATCTGGGGTTGGTAGAGGAAGATCCGCACACCACTTACATCGAAGCCATCAAGGTTCTGGAGAACGTCGGCATCGCTTATCTGTCCATTGCCGAAGCCGATTGGGATGACGCGCCAGCCATGCCTGAAGCATTCCGCCGTGACGTGAGAAGCACCTTCAGCGGAGCCATCATGTATGCCGGAAAATACACGGCACAAAGCGGTTCAGCCCTGCTGGATTCAGGCTTGGCGGACCTCGTCGCATTTGGCCGGCCGTTCATTGCCAATCCTGATTTGCCAGCCCGCATTGCCAATGACTGGCCGTTGAATCCGATCAATCCGGCCACGGTGTATGGCGGTACTGCCGAGGGTTATGTGGATTATACGTTTTACGCTGAATGACGGCTAAAGCCTGATTTGCCGGGGGCGATCCTGTTTGCAAGCAATTGACCTGTAGGAGCTCACCGAGGTTACGAGGCCAGCGATGGCGGCGTGTCAGACAAACCGCCATCGCAGCCTCGCGGTGG
>NZ_JAWHNU010000057.1:29031-43973 GCF_032582135.1 Pseudomonas syringae group sp. J309-1
GGTAACGCCCGCCCCCTCGGGGCGCGTCCCCCCCACCCCCCCCCGGCGGCCCGCTAACCCGCGGTGAGCTCCTACAGGGTCAGGTTTAATCAGACAGGGCCAGGTTAATCAGATTTTGTTTATAGGTGTTGATTTAAGCTTCGACGTCCCTCAAGCGAGCCAACAAAACCTGCAACGGATGAAGCACCGTTGTGCCCTCCTGACGCTTGACCTGACTGCGGCAGGAATAACCGTCAGCAACGACACGCCCCGATTGGTTGAACTTCTGGATCAGCAGTTTCCAGGATTGCCCGTAGATAACGTCCGACGTAGCTGCGTTTCGTGTTTCGTGCCCGTAAGTGCCCGACATTCCGCAACAGCCACTGGCCTGGACCTGCAACTTCAGCCCTGCCCGTTCGAAAATTTTCTGCCACAAGCCGATGCTGCCGGGCTCGTTGGTTTTTTCCGTACAGTGAGGGAGGAAGTGATAAGGCTCGGCCTCCTCCAACATCTCGCTTTGCGGCAGCGCATTGATCAGCCATTCCTGCGCAAGTAGCACCGACGGCGTCTTGTCAGCCTCCAGTGTCTTGGCGTACTCCTGCCGATAGACCAGAGTCATCGCGGGATCCAGCCCCACCAGCGGCACGTCGTACTGCTGAAGATTGAACAGCGATTGACCATTGAAACTGGCCGCCTTTTCAAACGCCCTGAGAAAGCCCTGCACTTGCAGCGGTTTGCCATTGGGCGCGTATGGCGCCAGGTAAACCTTGTAGCCAAGCCTTGATATCAATTCCACCCAGTCGGCCAGCAACGGGGTCTCGAAGAATCGGGTGAATGCGTCCTGAACGAGGATCACACTCCGCGCCCGTTGCGCGTCCGACAGCATGGCGAGGCGCTGGGGGGTGGCGACTTCGACGTTCCAGCGTCGGCAGACGGCCGTAAAGTCCACCAGACTTAGCAATGGGCTGTCGACCATCCCCGCGATGCGCTCAAGACCCCAACGCACTGGGCGAGCACTCATGGCGAAATTGTAGAGTCGCGGCATTCGAGCGATGTAAGGAACCGTGTATTCCAGAGAGCCGATCAGGTAGTCCTTGAGCGGCCGAAGGTAGCGAGTGTGATAAAGCTCAAGAAAGCGCGAGCGAAACTCGGGAACATTCACTTTCACAGGGCACTGCCCGGCGCAGGATTTACACGCCAGGCAGCCCGCCATCGCGTCGTAAACCTCATGGGAAAAATCGTCCTGCCCGAGCTTTTGCCTGACGGTATTAACGACTCGCCGGGCGATGTTCTGCGTCGCGCCCGAGGCCGCCGACAATACATCAACACCCTGCGCGCCCTGCAACCGCAGCCATTCGCGAAGCAGCGAAGCCCGGCCTTTGGGCGAGTGAATACGATTGCGAGTGGCCTTCCAGGAAGGACACATGGCGTCATCAGGATCGAAGTTGTAGCACGCGCCGTTGCCGTTGCAGTGAAGCGCCGCGTCGTAGCTCTGCCAGACACGCTCGTCAATCGTGCGGTCCAGTTCGCCACGCAGCCGGACTTCGTCGACCAACGTCAGTTTCGCGGTCGGCACCGTCCCAGGCGTAGCGATTTTGCCCGGATTGAGCTGGTTATGCGGATCGAATGCCGCCTTGAGTGCTTGCAGCGCGGGGTAAAGCTCACCGAAATAGTCAGGCACATATTGCGAGCGTAAGCCCTTGCCATGCTCGCCCCACAGCAGGCCGCCATGCTTTTGCGTCAGCGCCGCAACCGCATCGGAAATCGGCCGGATCAGTGCGGCTTGAAGCGGATCCTTCATGTCCAGAATCGGTCGGACGTGCAGCACACCCGCATCCACGTGACCGAACATTCCGTATTGCAGATTGTGGCTGTCCAGCAGCGCCCGGAACTCCTGAATGAAATCAGCGAGGTTTTCCGGTGGAACCGCGGTGTCCTCAACAAAGGGCTGCGGCCGTGCTTCACCCTTGACGTTGCCGAGCAAGCCCACCGCTCGCTTGCGCATGGCATAGATACGTTTGAGCGCATCAGCGCCTACCGCTAGGGTGTGGCCAAGGCGCACCACCGAAAGGTCGCGCTGCAGGTGCAAGACGAAGTCGTGGACTTTCTGCTGGACAACCTCTTCATCATCACCGCTGAACTCGATGATATTGATACCCAGCGTCGGCATGTCAGGATTTTCCGGGAAGTACTCGGCAACGCCATGCCAGACGATGTCTTTCATCGCCAGCATCAACACTTTCGAATCCACGGTCTCGATGGAAAGCGGCTTCAATTCCATCAAGGCTTTTGCATCGCGCAACGCATCCATGAAACCGGCGTAGCGCACGTTCACCAGAATCGAATACTTGGGGATCGGCAGAACGTTGAGTTTGGCTTCAACGATAAATCCGAGGGATCCTTCGGAGCCGCAAAGCACGCTGTTCAGATTGAAGCGCCCGTCCGCCTCGCGCAGGTGCGCCAGGTCGTATCCGGTCAGGCAGCGGTTGAGCTTCGGGAACGTGCTTTCGATCAATTCGGCCTGAGTATCGACGATGTCCAGCGCACAGCGATACACCTCGCCGACGCGGTCAGTCCGGTTGACGAGTACTTGCAGCTGCTCGGCATCAACCGGCAGGCTGTCGAGGCGATGGCCACCCAGCATGACCGTAGAAAGTTCAAGCACATGATCGCGGGTCTTGCCGTAGGTGCAACTGCCCTGCCCGCTAGCATCGGTGTTGATCATGCCGCCAATGGTTGCCCGATTTGACGTTGACAGCTCCGGCGCAAAAAATAGCCCGTGGGGCTTGAGCGCGGCGTTGAGCTGATCCTTGACCACACCACTCTGCACCTTGACCCAGCGTTCCTCGACGTTGATCTCAAGGATATTGTTCAAGTGCCGTGAAAGATCGACGACCACGCCATCCGTCAGCGATTGTCCGTTGGTGCCTGTACCGCCGCCACGAGGTGTGAGCACCACAGAGCTGTGTCGAGGCTCCGCGACCAACCGCGCAACAATCGCGACGTCCTGCTCATCCAGCGGAAACACTGCGGCCTGGGGAAGCCGCTGATAAATGGAGTTGTCGGTTGCCAACACGGTCCGGCCGCCATAGTCACGCGCAATCTCCCCGCGAAAGCCTGCCGCCTCAAGGGCATCAAGAAAGGCTTCATACGTCGTGCTTTGGGGGGCTGTCGGGGACAAACGAGCGATCATGTGGAATTCCTGCAGGCTAAGAAGCTAATCTATGCATTCACGTTGGGCATGCTCGGCATATTGCACACAGAGCATCAGACTCTATTTTTGCTTATTTTTGCGACTCTCAGGCTTTGTCACAAGCGTAATTCCTGCCGGGTTTGCATGAGCTTTATGAATGAACCCTAGAAGACTGACTCCATCAATGTCGTTGCTGATTGCGTTTGAAGCTGCCGCTCGACATGGCAGTTTCACCAAAGCAGCAGAAGAACTGACGCTGACCCAGAGCGCAGTCAGTCGACAAGTGCAAACGCTTGAAGCCCAACTTGAAGTCGAGCTGTTCAGACGTGACGGGCGAAAGATCGAACTGACCGCCGCTGGCGCCCTCTATCAGCATGAGTTGGCCGCCGCTCTGGGCCGCATTCGCAGCGCGACGCTGCAAACCATTTCGTACAAGAATGACGGCGGCCCTCTGAATCTGGCGGTGCTGCCAACGCTGGGTTCAAAGTGGCTGCTGCCGCGCATGCATGAGTTCTATGCAAAACACCCTGGGATACTGGTGCATATCCACTCAAGAATTGTTCAGGCAGAAACCCAGTCCACGACCCACGACATGGACGCAATTATCTGCGTCGGTTCAGGGGAATGGCCTGGCTACATCTCGCATAAGCTGCTGAGCGAAAAACTGGTGGTCGTGGCCAGCCCGGCAGCTCTACCCGAATACCCTAAAATGACGCCCGCCAACGTTGCCGAGCATGCACTGCTCAACGTTGTGTCGAGACCGAACGCCTGGTCTGACTGGTTTGACAGCCATGATGTGAATCACCGAAACATGAGATCCGGCCCGAGCTTCGAACTCACCGCGCATCTGATTCAGGCGGTATCGGCTGGTATCGGGATCGGACTGGTGCCGGAAATTCTCGTGCAGGATGAGCTGAAGAGCGGCGAACTGGTTGCACTGTTTGACGCAATGGACAGCGGCCGCAGTTACTACCTTGTCTATGCGACCCGTTACCAGCATCTGCCGTCGTTGAACACGTTCAGCGCCTGGCTGCTGTCGTTACCGTTTCCTGACCGGTAAAGATGCAATCTTTGAGTTGAATGAATTCCTTGTAGGAGCTGCCGAAGGCTGCGAGGCATTTTCCGCCATCGCAGCCTTCGGCAGCTCCTACCAGTTAATGTGTGTCAGGACTACAGATCCAACAAGCGGTCGGCGATCAATCCCGACGCAACGCTCTCTACCGACCCGACCAGAAATACCGGGCCCATGCCATCCCATCGAACTGTCACTGTTCCGCCATCGCATTCGACCTCAACGGTATTGTCCAGCAAGCCACGCCGAATGCCGTTGACCGCAGCACCACACGCGCAGGACCCCGACCCGAGGGGAATACCACCGCCCCGTTCCCAGATACGCAACCGGATGTGCTTGCGGTTGATAATCTGGACGAAATGCACGTTGGTCTTGAGCGGAAACAAGTCATTGGTTTCAAGGGCCGGACCGATTTTCGCGATATCAACATCAGCCAGATCATCGACAAAATAAGTGCAGTGCGGATTGCCCATGCTGCAGGCCGTCGGGCGACCGGCAAGTGGCAGCACTACAGAATCCAGTTCCAGAGACAGCGGAATATCTGCCCAACCAAACAACGGCTTGCCCATGTCGACCGCGATATCACCGGTCGACGTTCGCTCACACGCCAACAAGCCGCGATTGGTGCGTAACTTTACCGACGTTACATCCGCTTCGCGCATCAACAAATCCGCAACACCTCGCGTAGCGCTTCCGCACGCGTCCAGAGAAGAGCCATCGGCGTTCCAGAATATCAAGCGCGCCGCGGCATCTTCGCAATCGAGCAACACGGCGAGTTGATTGAAGCCGAGCCCTCGATTCCGGTCACCCAATCGGCGGGCGATGGCGCTGGTGAACGGGTTGGCGGCGTTTCGCGTGTCTACAATGACGAAATCATCGCCATTGGCATGCATTTTATGAAAACCAAGCGGCATCACTGGATCCTGCGACAAGACGTGGAGATGATGTTTTAAGGGTATTAGTCCACCACAAACAACCTGGCGCCCGTTGTGGTGAACGAGCGATGTCCTTCGGCGTCATTACTGACCTGATAGCTCATACCCGCAGTGAGCACGAATTGGCGACCATCCTCAAGCTCGGTGTGCAATTCACCCTCAAGGCACAGCAGGATATGGCCTCTCCAACACCAGTGATCAGCCAGATAGCCTGGGCTGTATTCCACCATACGAACGCGCACCGCGCCAAACTGACAAGTGCGCCAATAAGCAGTACCGGTTTCACCGGCATGTTCTACAGGTTCGATTGTCGACCAGTCGGTTGTACCAAACGGGAAAGCGGTGAGTTCAATCATGGCTGGCTCAGAACAGGAGGGATGCAAACCGTATCAGCCCCAAGGAATGACCGACAGATACAGATTGCTTGTAGTCGCGGGATACAGAGCCCCCCATCCATGGCTGTTTGTGGGGCAGCAAAAATCAATCAGCATCCTGCCGCGCTTGGTAACCAGAAGCTACGGCGCATTGCGTGCCTCCATGAGTTACCGATAAGCCATACCGCGCTTACTCTCGCGAATCGCTGATCATCGCACTTATCCGCGCAGCCATGGTTTCGACCAGAAACGGTTTGGTGAGTACGGCCATCCCGGGAGCAAGGTGTCCATTCGCCAGGATCGAGCTTTCTGCATAGCCAGTGATGAACAACACTTTCAGGTTCGGCCGGGAAATGCGCGCCGCATCCGCCATCTGGCGTCCGTTGATTCCGCCGGGTAGCCCGACATCGGTCACCAGCAAGTCGATGCGGACGTTGGATTGCAGCAATTTCAATCCGGCCGCGCTGTCCTTGGCTTCAATTGCCACAAAGCCAAGTTCTTCAAGGATGTCGGTGACAAGCATGCGCACCGTAGGCTCGTCATCCACCACCAGAACTGTTCCGCCGTGGTCGGCGCGATTGAATGCCGAAGGCGCAGCCAGTAAATCTTCGTCTGGCGTCTCACCGTGGTGCCGAGGCAAGTACATGCACACCTTCGTGCCCCGATCAACTTCCGAGTAGATCCGGACCTGCCCACCCGACTGCTGGGCAAACCCGTAAATCATCGATAACCCTAATCCCGTGCCTTCACCAATGGGCTTGGTCGTGAAGAAAGGCTCAAACGCACGCCCGACGATCTCAGGTGGCATGCCATTACCCGTATCGGTCACGGACAGCGAGAGGTACTCCCCGGCAGGTATCTGATGCTGTTTGGCGGCACACTCGTCGAGCCATGCGTTGGCGGTCTCGATGGTAATGCGACCGCCGTCTGGCATTGCGTCACGCGCATTGATGCACAGGTTCAGGAGGGAGTTTTCAAGCTGAGAGGCGTCAACCAGCGCCCCCCAAAGCTCAGGCATATCGGCTACATCAATCGTAATGCCGGGGCCCACCGTGCGCTGAATCAGTTCAAGCATGCCTCGAACGAGTACGCCTACATCAGTGGGTTTGGGATCAAGAGTCTGGCGACACGAGAAGGCCAGCAATCGATGGGTCAGAGCAGCAGCACGCCGAGAAGCACTCTGCGCCGCTACCATGTAGCGTTCCACATCGCCAAACCGTCCCTGCTGCATACGGGTATGCATCAACTCGAGTGATCCGGAAATCCCCGCCAGCAAATTATTGAAATCGTGCGCCAAACCGCCGGTCAATTGGCCTACGGCCTCCATTTTCTGGGACTGGCGCAGCCGCTCTTCCGCCTCCGAAAGCTCGGCGGAGCGCTCTGCGACGCGCTGCTCGAGCGTTTCGTTAAGCCTGCGTAACTCGGTAATTGCGAGGTCGCGTTCCGCTTCGACAATACGTCGTGATTCAACGTCTATCAAAACGCCCGGAAAGCACTGAGGGGTGCCATCTGGCGCATGATCAACGCGGCCGTTGGCTTCCAGCCAATAATATTTGCCGTCAGCACGCCGAACCCGATATTGGTGAGCATAGAGGCCGCCTCTGGCAATAGCCTCGTTGATAGCCCCGGCCAGTCCGGCCTGATCATCAGGATGGACAGTGGCAACAATCTGAGCGAGCGGGATACCTTCCCTGCCAAGCGCGGGATCCAGGCCAAATGCATGGGCGAAAGCATCATCTACCGTAAAACGGTCGGTTGGCAGATCCCAACTCCAGGTACCAATAATTGCCCGGGCAGCCAGTGCAAGCTCTACGCGCTGGATATTTTCCTTATTGAGCGCCTCGCTGACACGCAAGCGCTCCTCGGCGGCGCGCCGTTCGGTCATATCAAATACAAATCCCGGAAAACTGGTGGGCTTGCCGTCGATATCGGTTTCAACACGCCCATGAGCGTCGAGCCAATAATACTTCCCGTCTGCACGCCTCACCCTGTACTGATGGGAGTAGGTTCCACCACGGATAACGGCCTCTGCGATAGCGGCATCCAGCCCTGGCCGGTCTTCGGGGTGCACATTTTCCAGAACCCTTTCGATGGGTAGGTCAGCCTGTATCAGGCTTGAATCAATACCGAAAGCAAGGGCAAAACCAAGGTCGATAGTGAAACTGTCACGCGCGGGGTGCCAATTCCAGGTCCCGATCACGCCCCCGGCGGCCAGGGCGTTGCGTTGGTGCTCGTAATCTCGATGAGACTCAACCTCGCGCGCGCACCGGCTCTCGGCTTCGGCCAGTCTCGCCCGAAGTTTATCGTTCTCAATCCTTAGGGAATAAATCTCGTCAGACACGCTGTCCATCTCAGACAAACTGCGCTGCTTCGGCCAGGGCCGAAACTGGATGCAGGTAACCAGGTGAACGTTTGAGTGAGCTGTGGGGCAAGCAGACAGGCTGGCGGCAATGGATGTTCATGCCTTGAATGTTCCTATTACGCAAGTAATTGCCATATTACACGGGTGGCACAATGCCGTCCCCGGTTGAAGATGGCGGCGAAGCAAGGCACATGTATTTTCCGACGAGCACCCATTCCCGTTGTGCTCGGGCTAATGCCGGGGCTCTGGTAGACTTCAGCCTTTCGAACCCCTCGCGCTGAAATTCCGCGTCTCATTTACCGCTTCCAGACGGTGATAATTGCGCAGTGACACGCTCGAAACTGGGAAAAACACGCAGACCAAAATGCAGACAAAACTCGCTTCAAACCCTTTAAACACAGGCCCTGAACCCTCCCGCCGCTTCAGCGTTGCGCCGATGATGGACTGGACTGATAGACATTGCCGATTCTTCCTGCGCCTCCTCTCAAAGAACGCTCTGCTCTACACCGAAATGGTTACCACCGGCGCGCTGCTCAACGCTGACCCGCATCGCTTTCTCCAGCACGACGAGGCGGAGCATCCGCTGGCGTTGCAGTTGGGGGGCAGTGTTCCGGCGGATCTGGCGGCGTGTGCGCGGATGGCGGAAGCAGTGGGGTATGACGAGGTCAATCTGAATGTCGGCTGCCCGAGTGATCGAGTGCAGAACAATATGATTGGCGCAGTCCTGATGGCGCATCCGCAGTTGGTGGCGGATTGCGTCAAGGCGATGCGTGATGCGGTATCGATTCCGGTGACGGTCAAGCATCGGATCGGGATCAATGGTCGCGACAGCTACGAACAGTTGTGTGAGTTTGTCGGCACGGTTCGCGACGCGGGCTGCACCAGTTTTACGGTGCATGCGCGGATTGCGATTCTTGAGGGCCTTTCTCCCAAGGAAAACCGTGATATCCCGCCGCTGCGCTATGACGTTGCCGCGCAGCTGAAGCGTGATTTTCCTGATCTGGAAATCATCCTCAATGGCGGTATCAAGACCCTCGAACAATGCCAGGAACACTTGCAGGTATTCGACGGCGTAATGTTAGGTCGCGAGGCGTATCACAATCCGTATTTACTGGCCGAGGTTGATCAGCAGTTGTTTGGCAGTGAGGCACCGGTGATTTCCCGGGCCGAGGCGCTGGCGGCAATGCGCCCGTACATTGCCGCGCACATTCAGAGCGGCGGTTCCATGCATCACGTTACCCGTCACGTGCTGGGCCTCGGCACGGGTTTCCCCGGCGCCAGACGCTTCAGGCAGTTGCTGTCGGTGGACATCCACAAGACTCAGGATCCGCTGGCGCTACTGGATCAGGCGGCCGGGCTGCTGGAAGGTCGCTGAAAGCAGGGAACAAGCGCGGCGGATAGCGCTCCAACCAGTCTGGATCGAGTTTTCGCCCGCCCGGGCAACAGGCCGCCCTGTTCTGGCGCGGTGTTATGCTTAGCGCCCTTGAGTGGGCGCCATCGCTCGGGTAATGTCACCTAACCGCACAGGACAGAGCACGCTCATGACTTCCAAGCTGGATCAACTCAAAGCATTCACCACCGTTGTTGCCGACACCGGCGATTTCGCAGCCATCGAAAAGCTCAAGCCGGTCGACGCGACCACCAATCCTTCCCTGCTGCTCAAGGCCGGCTCCAGCGACAGCAACGCTGATCGCCTCAAGGCAGCCTTCAGCGGCGCCAATGGCGATATCGGTCTGGCATCTGATCGTTTTGCCGTCGCTATCTGCCAGGAAATTCTCAAGGTTGTTCCGGGCCGCGTTTCGACTGAAGTCGACGCCCGCCTCTCTTTCGACACCAATGGCTGCATCGAGCGCGCCCAGCGCCTGATCGATATGTACGAAACGGCCGGCATCAGCAAGGATCGCATCCTGATCAAGCTGGCTTCGACCTGGGAAGGCATCCGCGCCGCCGAAGTACTGGAAAAGAAAGGCATCCAGTGCAACCTGACGCTGCTGTTCTCCTTCGCCCAGGCCCAAGCGTGTGCCGATGCTGGCGTATTCCTGATTTCGCCGTTCGTAGGCCGTATCTACGACTGGTACAAGAAGGCTGAAGGCAAGGATTATGTGGGCGCGGAAGACCCGGGCGTGAAGTCTGTGACCCGCATCTACAACTACTACAAAGCCAACGACTACAAGACAGTCGTTATGGGTGCCAGCTTCCGTAACCTGAGCCAGATTGAGCAATTGGCCGGCTGTGATCGCCTGACCATCAGCCCGGACCTGCTGCAGAAGCTTGCCGAAGATACCGGCACGCTGGAGCGCAAACTGAAACCGGGCAATGCCGGTGAGCCGCGCGTAACGCTCAATGAAAGCGAATTCCGCTGGGCGTCCAACGAAGATGCGATGGCGACCGAGAAACTGGCTGAGGGTATCCGCCAGTTCGCTCGCGATCAGGAAAAACTGGAGGCGTTGCTAAGCGCCAAGGTCTGATCCAGAACGCCGAAAGACTAAAAGGGCGGCATCCTCACAGATGCCGCCCTTTTTGCTGCGCTCTTCACCAGTGGATCAGTGACGTTCGAGGGCGTTGACCAGGTCGTGGAAGGCTTCGCGATTGGAGTCATTGAGCCCCATCAGGATCTTGTGCGCTTCCAGCACCTTGGCCTTGACCACCTCTTCGCACTGATCCTGGGACGGCAGGTCCGTCAGGCACTCAGGGCACGGAATCGGACGGTCAACGATATTGAACACCTGGTCGAAACCCATCGACTGCAGAAGCCGGGTGATGTCTTCATGGGTGGTGACCAGTGTTGGCAACAACCCTACTTTTTGACGCGACAGGATCGACAGTTTGGCCAGCAAGCCAAGTGTCGTGCTGTCTATGCTGCGGGTTTCGGTCAGATCAATTACTACCGTTGAAAAATTCAGCGCAGTGAAGATCCGCTCAATAGTCGCATCCAAAGCCGAACATAACGTCAGACGCACTTCCCCGACAAACTTGAGGACAAACGTGCCTTCCTGCTCGGCGAACTGGATTCTACCGGTACTCATTCAAGGTTCCTGCTCAACACTAACAAGGCGATATCATCCGGCATCTCCCCTAGCGTGGCCAATCCAAAAGTCTGGCGCAAGCCATCCAGGCTGCCGCCCGCCGCCTTTACCAGTTCAGGTAGTGCGGCTTCTTTCTCTTTGAGTGTATCACCGGGAAGCAAGTCCAGAATGCCATCAGACAGCAGGGTCAGACTAAACGACTCGGGCAAGTCGATCACATGATCCTGATAGGTGGCTTCGTTGAACAGCCCTACGGGCAAACCGCGACCTTGCAGGTAGCGTGCTTCACCCGGTGTATACAACACAGGCAACGGCAGATGACCGCCGACTGCGTACGTCAGTTGCCCCGACTCCTCGTCAATCACACCGCCAACCATCGTTACATGCTTGCCCAGCTTGCAACTGATCAGGCCGCGGTTGATGTGGCCAAGAACGTCAGAGGGCTTGAATTCCGGTAGCGTACCACCACGCTTGGATTCGAACAGCAAGCGTGTGGTCATGAACTTGAGCAGCACGGTGATGAATGCCGAAGAAGCGCCATGCCCGGAGACATCCGCGAGATAGAACGCAACGCGGCGCTCGTCGACGCGGAAGTAATCAACGAAATCACCCGACAGGTAAAGCGAGGGAATGATTTCGTGAGCGAAATTGAACTGATCGATCGACCACGGGCTGATCGGCAGCATGTTCATCTGCACCTGTCGACCGGCATCCTGGTCTTCCTGGAGCAGATGCAAGCTTGCTTCCAGCTCGCGGTTTGCGGTTTCCAGCTTCTTGCGATACTGCTGGTTCTCCTGCAGCAGACGCGCACGGTCAAGTGCGCGACGCACCGAGTGCTCCAGCACGGCCAAGTCTTCCAGAGGCTTTATCAGGTAATCCGCAGCGCCCAGGCGGAGCGCCTCGACAGCGTCATTCATCACGCCTGCACCCGACACCACGATTACAGGCGTTTCCGGCGCGATGGCCGTCACCTGACGAATCAGCTCAAGCCCGCCCATTTGCGGCATGCGCAAATCGCAGATCACCAGATCAGGCTTGTCCTGCTCGAATATCTGTATGCCCTCCAAGCCGTTATTTGCTTGAAGGACGCTGAAGCCACTGTCTTCCAAATAGGCGGCAAGGCTCGCTCGCACTACTTCGTCGTCATCGATTATCAGCAGCGTGGCACTGGTTTTCTGCATGTGGGCAAACGGCGCCAGATAAGGTTGGCGTAAGCACCCCGGTTCACGGGTCTGCGTACTGGATTCGCTTCTAGCCACTCTGACCGCACGACCGGACTTGTGATCCCGTAACTGGCGTTTCAGAGGTGCCCTTCAAGGCGCAGACGGTACTCCCATCCGACGGGCGTTTCAAGCACGCGGCAGTCCCGACATTGCGTCTTTACACGGCAAATCGCTCAGAGTTATAAGAACCATGAATTCAGCAATGGAAATGAAGGACTGGACATGAGTCTAAATGATCGAAGCTACGAGGAGAAACGGGACTTCATCCGGATGCGCGTGGAAGCTGACATCAGCTTGATCTACGCAGGCCAGGTCATCCCGGCTGTATGCATTGATTTATCGAGCTCCGGGATGCAGGTACAGGCACCCAGAACCTTCAGGGTTGGCGAAAAACTGCACGTGAGAATCGATTCGGACCATGCTGCCCTCAAAGGCCTTGAGGCAGAAACAGAGGTTGTATGGGTCACTGACGAAGCCGATGGCGGACAAAAACTGGGCCTGACCATCGTCAAGATGAGCTGAGATCCGGCGGAACTGGTTCACAAATGGTAAAAAATAAAGGCGACCACAGGTCGCCTTTATACTTTCAACTGACCGAGATCAGAAATCGTCGACCACCTGACCATCCTTGACGCGGAACTCACGGTTCTGCAGGTACGCGTTGCGGATAAAGATGTACTTGTCGCCATTGATCAGACGCTCGGCTGACAACAGGCTGGCGCGGGTATCCACCAGATTGATGCCCAGCGCAGTGTTACGGGTGGGTACGTGATCAATGTAGCGATACGGTGAGGTGTAGGTGTCCGGGTACTTGGCGACGGCATCGCGCACAGTGCTCGGCCCAAACAACGGCAGCACTACATACGGACCGCTCTGCACGCCCCAGTAACCCAACGTCTGACCGAAATCTTCGTCACTGCGCTGCAGGCCCATTTTGGTGCCGACATCGATGAAGCCCAACAGGCCGAAGGTGGTATTGAAGATCAGGCGCGCCGTATCAACGCCCGCTGCAGCCGGTTTAGCCTGCAGCACGTTGTTAGCGAGGTTTCCGACATCACCGATGTTGTTGAAGAAGTTATGTACGCCATCTTCTACAAACTGCGGAGCAATGAATTGATAGCCCTGCGCGATAGGCTTCAGCGCATAGGTATCAAGAGTGTCATTGAAGCGGAAAGTGAGCCGGTTGACGCTTTCCCACGGATCTTCCTCGGCGGCCTGCGCAACCATTGGCACTAGCGCCATACCGGCACACACACACAGCTGAGCAAGACGATTGAATACACCTGCACCGGTCACGGGCATAGCTGAAACTCCTGGCATAAGTAATGAAGCGGGCGCTACGCCCCCACACGTCAAGGCGAGGAGTATAAGGCCATATGACAGGGATTTGGCAGCGCCTTGGTCATTCAAGTCTGTAAGACTGGTAAAACACTGATAAACACCATCACCTGATATTCATCTTACTGTCACAAATGCCCCGTAGCGTTCAGCGTTATTTCAGAGATATCGCCATGCTCGCCCCTGTGACAGCTCCCCTGCCCGCTTTTACTGCCGTTCTTTTTGGTCTCAGTGGCTGCCTGGTGGACTTTGGCGCCCAAGCGCGCAACGCTTCCAGGCTGAGCGATGAGCATTCGCTACCTACACCAGGCGCCTTGAAAGCATTACAGAGGCTGCATCAGCAGGCAGTGCCTTGTGCGTGGCTGGACGAGTTGCCCGACGACCTTACAAACAGGCTGGCACAGCCATTGAGCCAGCTGATTAGTGCTACCCCTGCCGCCCAGGCACCCTGGCCCGCTCCCCATGCTTGCTGGCAGGCGCTCATGGAGCTGAACGTCGGTCAACTGGATGGTTGTGTACTTGTCAGCGGCGAGCCACGCTTGCTGCAAGCGGGCTTGAGCGCCGGGCTGTGGACGGTCGGCCTCGCGTCGTGTGGTTCACTGTGTGGCCAGTCACCTTCTCAGTGGAATGCCCTGACCGATGCCGAGCGCGAATACCGCCGGGGCCAGGCGACATTGCAGCTTTACGCGCTGGGCGTGCATTCGGCGATCGATCATCTGGGCGAACTGGAATCCTGTCTGGCAGATATCGCGTTGCGCCGGACCAAAGGAGAGAAACCTTGATAGTCAGTTGCAAGACTTGCGTGAGTCTGTAGAAGCGAATTTATTCGCGAAGGCGGTGTATCAAAAAGGAATTTCAAGGCTGATGCCTTCGCGAATAAATTCTTCAGGAAAGTCTGCACAGTCACACTGGATGCTTGCCTGAATTGATCGCCATCATGCAAGCCGCACCAGAGTGGATTAGTCTTGTCACATACCCAAGAAGAACCTTTGGCCCTGCGCCGGGGTCCATGGGACAGACTTATCAAAGAAGGAGCACGTCATGCCTGCCCGCGAACTGCAAGAACAACTCAATACCCTGCGCGAGCAACTGGAGCAGAACCCGCCGCTCAACCCAGAGGAGCGCGCCGACCTGGAAACACTGGCGCAGCAGATTCAGTCGCAGATCGAACTGGAGTCCGTGACTCAGGACGCGAGCCTGGCCGACGGCGTCAATCTTGCCGTAGAGCGCTTCGAGCTGGAACATCCTGGCATTGCAGGGACTCTGCGCAACATTGTTGTGACCTTGGGCAATATCGGTATTTGATGTCACAAGACGCTAGAACGCACCGCCTGCCAACCAGCAGCAAAAAGCCCGTCGAAGACGTAATGCTGTTCACTTAAGCGGAGCAGCCTTACGGTCCACTGGGTACCGGGTTTTAGAAATCTTCACCGTCCTTGG
>NZ_JAWHNU010000058.1:0-13263 GCF_032582135.1 Pseudomonas syringae group sp. J309-1
CGCGATAAAGGCAACTCGGTTCCACTGCAAAATCGCGGCGTCTGCATCGCGGGCAAGCCCGGCTCCCACAGGAGAAAGCGCTCGCCTGTCAAAGCAACGCTAGCCGCGACAGCTGACTTCAGAGAAGCTATCTCGCTGCCAGCACACAACCCTGTGGGAGCTGGGCTTGCCCGGTATTAAATCAGTTCTGCCCACCCTCATCGCGCTCATCCACCAACCCCCAATCCGACACGTTCACGCTGGAGGTACCGACAGGAGCGCTCGGCGCGGCGGTGGGGTTGGCCGTCACGCCTTCACCATGCAGCTTGAGGCGCAGGCGGAGGTTGTTCTGGGAATCGGCGTATTTGAGCGCTTCCTCTTCGCTGATCACACCAGCTGCGGCCAGATCGAACAGCGCGCTGTCGAAGGTCTGCATACCGAGATTTCCGGACTTTTCCATGATGCCTTTGAGTTCAGTCAACTCATTGCGCTGAATCAGGTCGCGAATGGTCGGCGTGCCCATCATGACTTCCACGGCCGCCCTGCGGTTGCCATCCAGAGTCTTGACCAGACGCTGGGAAACGAACGCTTTGAGGTTGTTGCCAAGGTCCTGCAGCAGTTGCTGGCGTCGTTCTTCCGGGAAGAAGTTGATAATCCGGTCCAGCGCCTGATTGGCGTTGTTGGCGTGCAGTGTGGAAAGGCACAAGTGTCCGGTATCGGCGAAGTCCAGCGCATGTTCCATGGTTTCCCGATCGCGGATTTCACCGATCAGGATGACATCCGGGGCCTGACGCAGGGTGTTTTTCAATGCAGCACGAAAACTGCGGGTATCAACCCCGACCTCGCGCTGGTTGACGATCGACTTCTTGTGCCGGTGAATGAATTCCACCGGGTCTTCAATGGTAATGATGTGCCCGCTGGCATTGCGGTTGCGGTGATCGATCAGCGCCGCCAGTGAGGTGGATTTGCCTGAACCGGTCGCGCCCACAAACAGCACCAGGCCATGCTTCTCCATGATCACGTCGAGCAGCACCGGAGGAAGGTGCAGGTCTTCGAAGCGCGGGATATCCAGCTTGATGTTTCGCGCCACGATCGATACTTCGTTGCGCTGCATGAAGATATTGATACGGAAACGCCCGATCCCTGCCATGGACACCGCGAGGTTCATCTCAAGATCTCGATGGAAATCCCGCTTCTGCTCGGCATCCATCAACCCGTCGGCAACCAGAGCCACCTGACCAGGCTTGAGGGACTCAGTGCCCAACGGCTTGAGCACGCCATTGAACTTGGCGCAGGGCGGTGCCCCAGTAGAAAGATAAAGGTCCGATCCATCCTGACTGGCCAGAGTCTTCAACAACGCCGGGAAATCCATAAGCAACACCGCACAAATGATTTGACTGAAAGAGGCCGCCTCTCGTGCGACGTTCAACCGGATCACGATCCGGGATGAGTGCGCATAGCTTGGCGGTAGAACACCTCGGTACGCAATGATTGATCAGGCTGCTTGTGCAACAGAGCGCGTATTTTTTGTCATTAGGGGCAGTACCTGGAAACAAGGTCTGCCTGCTGTGTGATAATAGCCGCCGTTTTTTCTTCAGGCCCCTGCCCCATGAAAGCCCAAGCACGCCACATTCTGGTGAAAACCGCCGAAGAGGCCGAACAACTCAAACAGCGCATCGCCAAGGGCGAAGCATTTGATGTGTTGGCCAAGAAGCACTCGACCTGCCCCTCGGGCAAACGCGGTGGCGACCTGGGCGAAGTCCGCCCTGGGCAGATGGTGGGCGCGATTGATCAGGTGATCTTCAAAAAGCCGCTGCGCACGGTGCATGGCCCGATCAAGAGCAAGTTTGGTTATCACCTGGTTCAGGTGTTTTATCGGGATTGAGTTTTTTTAAATCCTCACAAGCATCAGGACAGAAATGCTTTCCTGTGGGAGCCGAGCTTGCTCGCGATAAGGGCGCTGCATTTATCAGGCAGGTTCGCGTCCAGCTTTATCGCGAGCAGCTCGGCTCCCACAGGTTGCACAAGACGCGACAGCGGAATCACCTACAACCCCGGCATCACACTCCTGGGAATCAAAGCCCCCGGATGCTGAATCACCACACTCGCCAGACGATGTCCGGCTTCGGCGGCCTGCACCGGGCTGCCGCCTCGCAGGCGCATTGACAGATAAGCCGCACTGAACGAATCACCCGCCGCCGTGCTGTCGATCACTCGCTCAACACGTCGAGCAGGAATTTCAAAGCGTTCACCGCCCGACTCAACAAGACAGCTCTGCGAGCCTCGCTTGACGACGACTTCGCTGATGCCCAGTTCGCGGTAGGCGCTCAACAATTGCTCGCTGTCGGTATAGCCAAACAGTGCCTGCTCGTCGTCCTCGGTAAGCAACGCCACGTCGACGTGGGCCAGACACGCACGATACGCCTCGCGTGCCTGTTCACCCGATGCCCAGAGACGTGGCCGGTAATTGTTGTCGAAGGCCACCCTGGCACCTGAAGCACGCGCTTGAGCCAGCGCTGAGAACAGACGTTGCCGCCCCTGCTCGCCCAGCACCGCCAAAGTGATCCCGCTCAGGTAAAGAAGGTCATAGTCCGGCAATGCCCCAAGAATCTTTTCAGCGTCCGGAGTGTTGAAACAGTCACGCACCGCAGCTTCGTTGCGCCAATACAGGAATCGACGCTCGCCACTGGCGTCAGTCTGAATGCAGTACAACCCTGGTAACCGCCCAGACAGACGCTGCACCTTGCTCAGCCCAATGCCCTCCTGCGCCCAGCCTTGGCACATTGCATCACTGAAACTGTCATCGCCCAGCGCGGTGACATAATCCACCTGTGCGCTGCTGCCCAATTGGCGGGTCATATAAACCGCCGTGTTGAGCGTATCGCCGCCGAAGCTCTGTTGCAGTGCGCCGCTGGCATGCTGTTGCAGCTCGATCATGCATTCGCCGATCAGGGCGATCCGTGGGTGACTATGGCTGATCAGCTCACTCATTGAGTGCGACTCCCGAACTAGAAATACGTGTCGAAACTTTCAATGACTTGCAGGTTTTCATCCACCAGACAGCCACTGCGCCACTTGTCGAACGTCAGGCACGGGTGGGAGGAACCAAACGCAATGATGTCGCCGACTTTCAGCTCACATCCCGGCGCGACGGTCATGAATGCGTGTTGATCCATCACGGCTGTCACCTTGCAGGCGCTGACGTCCACGCCTTGCGCCGGTACAACACCGGGCTTGTAGCAGAGCAATGGACTTGGCAAGCCCGCGTCATAGGCAACATCGCGTTTGCCCATGGCAATCACGGCGAAGCCAGGCTCTGGCATCGATTGCACGTGAGCCCAGACTTCCATTGCCGGGCGCAGGCCTTCGTCCAAATCAGCACGGCGATCCAGTACGCAGCATTGCGCGTCCTTATAGATGCCGTGGTCATGCACGACATAGCTGCCGGGACGCAAAACACCGAGGAATCGCTCACGCACCTGACGCTCGTCGAAAGCTTCGGCGATCAAGTCGTACCAGGCCGAACCCGACGCTGTGACGATGGGCCGCTCCAGCGCAAATGCTCCACGATCCTGCAGATCCACCGCCAGACGCACCAGCGAGGCCGCGAAAGCACGAATGCCGCTTTCAGCCTGATCGCCGTGAATCACGCCTTCGTAGCCTTCAATGCCTGTTAGCGCCAGGGCCGGTTGTGCGGCGATCGCCTCGGCCAGTTCTAGGACTTGTTGCTCGGTACGGCAACCGCAACGCCCCCCCACTACGCCGTATTCGATCATCACGTTCAGGCGCAAACCGCGGGCCGCAAAAAATTCGCCCAGTGCCGCCACGTTATCCGGATGGTCGACCATGCAATGGAAGTCGAACATAGAGTCCGCGAGCATCTCGGCGATCAACGCCATGTTTGCAGTGCCGACCAATTGGTTGGCCATCAAGACCCGACGAACCCCGTGTGCATAGGCAGCCCGGGTCTGAACCGCCGTAGCCAGCGTCAGCCCCCAGGCGCCCTCTTCCAGTTGCCGCCGAAACAGCGCCGGAACCATGCTGGTTTTGCCGTGGGGCGCCAGTTCAGCGCCGCTGTTAGTGACGAACGCCTGCATCCACCGGATGTTGTGATCCAGCGCCTGACGATGGATCACCAGCGCGGGCAAACTTACATCACGCACCAGATGATCGCCTGGAGCGGCGGCGCCCTTTTCTACAGCTGCAATAGTCATGGTGGTCTCCCGGATATTAATCATTGATGCGAGCCGCTAGCCCGTTGGCACTCTCGATCAGCACTCTGCGGTAGTCGGCGTAGTGTTTTTTTGCATCGGCTCGCGGAGCAACGATGCACAGCGTTGCAATGCACACGCCATGTTCGTCTTTGACCGGAGCAGCGAAGCAATGGGTGAAAGTGTCCGCAACGCTGTCGAAGGAAAAGAAGCCTTCCTCACCCGCCTTGCGGATTTCGTCAAGGAAGGTCTCAATCGGCAGAAGTTGACCGTCGGGCAACACGAAGTCGTCGGCATCGATCAGGTCGACGATTTCCTGATCGCTCAGGTGGCACAGGAGCAAACGCCCGGAAGCCGTCCACGGAATCGGCGCGTTTTCGCCGATGTTGGAGGAAATGCGGAAGTGTCGCTCACCCTCTTTCATTAACGCGACGGTGTACTTGCGGCCATTGAGCAGACACATCTGCGCGGTTTCGCGGGTCTGGCTGACGATATCGCCCAGGCAGACTTGCGCCTCGCGGGTGAAGTCGAAATGACGCAAGTGAGCCTGACCGAGAAAGTACAACTGACGCCCCAGGTAGACATGCCCATCCTTGCCCACGGACTCCAGGATGCGTCGCTCCAGCAGCGAACCGACCAGTTCATAAACCGTCGATTTGGGGCCGCCGATACCGTTGGCGATCTCGTTGGGGCGCATGGGCTTGCCCTGCTCCTTGAGAAAGTCGAGAATATCGAACGCCCGATCGAGCCCGCGGGCCCGGCGTTTGATGGTGTCTTCGGTCATGTCTGGAAACCCTTGCGTACTTATGTAGGAGCTGCCGAAGGCTGCGAAGCGTTCACCCTGACACCGCCATCGCAGCCTTCGGCAGCTCCTACCCATTCAATATTTGCCGCGAGATAGCGCGGTGCCATGGACACCGGGATAGCTCCTATAGATCAGGCCTTTTTCTTGTACGCCACGCAGTCAATCTCGATCTTGCAGTCAACCATCATGCTTGCCTGCACGCAGGCACGCGCCGGGGCATGTTCGGGTGTGAAGTATTCACCGAACACTTTGTTGAAACTCCAGAAATCCCGCGGATCTTCAAGCCAGACGCCAACCCGGACCACATCTTCAAGACCATAGCCCGCTTCAGTGAGGATCGCGACCAGGTTTTGCAGGGTCTTGTGCGTCTGCTCAACGATGCCGCCTACAATGATTTCGCCGTTTTCTGCGGGCACCTGGCCCGACACATGGAGCCAGCCGTCGGCTTCAACAGCACGAGCAAAAGGACGCGGCTGCCCGCCCCCAGCGACGCTACCTGCGCCATAACGAGTGATGCTCATGAAGGTCTCCTGTAAAAAATACAATCCGAATTAAACCGAATCCTGTAGGAGCTCAGCGAGGTTACGAGGCCAGCGATCAAGGTATGTCTGACACACCGTCATCGCTGGCCTCGTAACCTCGCTGAGCTCCTACAGGGACTGCGTTTTAATGCAAATAAAGTCGTTGGTCTTTCCGCTATATCGGAACACAATCTGAAATAGCGGAAATATGTTTTGAGTGTGCCACAGCACTGGATGGAAAAAAACCAACGAGTATCATCAGTGACGGTCTGTTTGATGACATGCCTGGAAATACACTACGGAGATCCAATGGCTACAGCAGAACATCCCCACACATTAGCGCTGGAAACTTTCCTGTCTCAGCATCCTGAATTGCAGCAGGAACTGGAAAAGCTCAACCCACTGGCCGCGCAGGCTGCTGGTCTGACACGTGAGCAATACCGCGAAGAGTGTTTGCATGAGGCCTTCGAGGCCGAGGCTGAACGCCAGGGTCTGTTTGCCTGGGAGCTGACATTGCAACTGACCGCTGCCAACCCTGAGGAATATCAAAGCCAGCGGCGTGAGGTCCATAAGGAAGTGGCGCAGATGGCCGGTATGGACTGGTTGGAATATTGCGAGTTGAACAAGCTGGAACCTTGAACCTGATCAGCGCGATGTGACCGTTCGTCGCCATCAAGGGCACTCTTGCGAGGGCGTGGCTGACCAATATCAGGTAACGCTCATAAATTGGAGACGTACCATGATGAAGTCAAAGACGACTAACTTTTTGCTCGCAGGCCTGCTTTCACTTTCGTTTGGTTCCGCATTTGCAGCTTCCTCGAGCACAGGTCCGGTAAAACCTGAAACTGGCGGAGTTCAAACCGGCTCGGCAGTGCCGCCTGGTACTCACCCAGCACCGGCGTCGGGCAGCACTAAAAGCGCTGACGCAAATGGTCGAGCCACAGGTTCAGGCGCAGGCAAGTCAACTGATGGCGGCACCACTGGCAGTGCTGTTGGCAAAACTGGCGGTCCTGGCAAGAACGGCCCTAACGGCACCGGTGGCGGTGCTGCTGGCTCCCCCGATAATTGATCGGTGCGAGCACGAAAAAGCCCGGCTATTGAAGCCGGGCTTTTTTTGCGCTGCACGTCGGGTCAATACTTACAAACAAGTCGCCAGCGCAGCTCCGCGACGCTCAGTCGCAAGATTTGAAGACGGCGCGTAATACTGAATCGCACTTGCACCGCCTTGAGGCTGCACATCCACGAAGAACTCCGCGCCCGTGTTGTAAACGGTGAAGCCCTTTTCACTGGATTGCATGAAAGCATCGGCTTCAGCCCCCATCAGAGCTTCGTCCTGCCAGGAATACTCAATGCACTGCGCAACCACCGCCGCAGTTTTCTGACTCGAATACGTCTTGTAAGGGCCAACAGCCCGCGCCTGATTGGATGGCGAGGTGCAACCTGCCAAAACCGTCAGAGCGACTGCCGAAATCAGAAGTTTCATGACATTCCTTGAACGCGAAAAAGCGGATTCTACACCGCCCGGCAAAGCGCATGAACAAGACATGCGCCCCGCCCTTGGTTTTCACGCTTCGGTTAGCTGCTCCTCGTACTCCTTGACGTACTTGCCAGCCAGGGATTCTTTCTGCTTCTCGTCGAGTAGCTTGCCTGCCATCTGAAAGAACTTCTGCTCTTCTTCTTTCAGGTGATGGTGAACCTTCTCGGACAGCTTCTTGGCAGTAGCCAGCCAAGCGGGACTGGACATCTCGGTCTCATCCAGTGTTTCCATCATCTCGTCCATCTCGTGATGCTCCGAGATCGCGTGGCGACTCAGGTCCACGCCGTTATCGTGTTCCATCAGCGGGATATAAAAGAAGCGCTCTTCGGCGGTTTCATGGGCCTGAAGTTCAGCCTTCAGCTGTTTGTAGGCTTCAACACGCTCAGCGTTATCACCGCTGGTCTTGACCAGAATGTCGGCATAGTTACGCTGACGGTCATGGCTTTCTCTCAAGGCTTCAAAAATATTCACGGGCTGTACTCCAGGGACAGCTTCCGAATGTGGAAGCGATGGTTACTAGACATCTTCGGGAAAGCGGCAGTTCAGTCTTTGAGCATTGCAAATTCGCTGTTTGCGCTCTGCGTCCTCTAGCCGTTCACTTGCCGGTGTACCCGGTACGCCGCCTCGCGAACAAGTTCGCTCCTACCCGCAGTGCGCGCGATGGATGATTAATCCGGCTTGCCATACAACTGCCACTCACTCTATGCGACAATGCGCGCCAAATTCGGCATGAATCCCGCATTCATTTCCAGTCATCCGACTCTTTACGTCGCAGATGCTGGCTAGATATGGCCCAAAGAATGGCCTCGGCCCGTGATAAAAATCGCCAGGGCAAAGACGGAAACGGGCATCAAATCGGTACCGGCTGCACCCAGCCAACTCCAAGTTATTGAAAGGTAAGGTAATTGATCTCCACAGCGAATATCACCATGCAGTTCGGCGCCAAACCCTTGTTCGAGAACGTCTCGGTCAAGTTTGGTGCCGGTAACCGTTACGGCCTCATCGGCGCCAACGGCTGCGGTAAATCCACCTTCATGAAGATCCTGGGCGGCGATCTGGAGCCTTCTGGTGGGCAAGTGATGCTCGAGCCGAATGTGCGTCTGGGTAAATTGCGTCAGGACCAGTTCGCCTACGAAGAATTTACCGTGATCGATACCGTGATCATGGGCCACGAAGAGCTGTGGAAGGTCAAGGCAGAGCGTGACCGCATCTACTCGATGCCGGAAATGACCGAAGAAGACGGCATGGCTGTCGCCGAACTGGAAACCGAATTCGCGGAAATGGACGGCTATACCGCCGAATCCCGTGCCGGTGAATTGCTGCTGGGTCTGGGTATCGGAATCGAGCAGCACAACGGCCCGATGAGCGAAGTTTCGCCGGGCTGGAAACTGCGCGTGCTGCTGGCTCAGGCACTGTTCTCCGATCCTGAAGTGCTGTTGCTCGACGAACCGACCAACCACCTGGACATCAACACCATTCGCTGGCTGGAAAACATCCTGACCCAGCGTAACAGCCTGATGATCATCATCTCTCACGACCGTCACTTCCTGAACAGCGTGTGCACCCACATGGCTGACCTGGATTACGGCGAGCTGCGTCTGTTCCCGGGCAACTACGACGAGTACATGACCGTGGCGACCCAGTCCCGCGAGCAACTGCTGTCAGACAACGCCAAGAAGAAAGCACAGATTTCCGAGTTGCAATCGTTCGTCAGCCGCTTCTCGGCGAACGCCTCGAAAGCCAAGCAGGCCACCTCCCGCGCCAAGGCAATCGACAAGATCCAGCTGGCCGAAGTCAAGCCTTCGAGCCGTGTCAGCCCGTTCATTCGTTTCGAACAAACCAAGAAGCTGCACCGTCAGGCGGTCATCGTCGAGCGCATGGCTAAAGGCTTCGACGGCAAGCCTCTGTTCAAGGACTTCAGCTTCCAGGTTGAAGCTGGCGAACGCGTGGCGATCATCGGCCCGAACGGTATCGGCAAGACCACCCTGCTTCGCACCCTGGTCAGCGAGCTGACTCCGGACGCCGGTAGCATCAAGTGGACCGACGCGGCAGAACTGGGTTACTACGCTCAGGATCACGCTCACGACTTCGAAAACGATGTCACGCTGTTTGACTGGATGGGCCAGTGGACTCAGGGCGAGCAGATGATCCGCGGGACCTTGGGGCGCATGCTGTTCTCCAACGACGAGATCCAGAAGTCGGTGAAGGTGATTTCCGGTGGTGAGCAAGGCCGCATGCTGTTCGGCAAGCTGATCCTGCAAAAGCCAAACGTGCTGATCATGGACGAACCGACCAACCACCTGGACATGGAATCCATTGAAGCGCTGAACCTGGCGCTGGAAAACTATCCGGGCACGCTGATCTTCGTCAGCCATGACCGTGAGTTCGTTTCCTCACTGGCCACCCGCATCATCGAGCTGAGCCCGGACGGCGTAACCGACTTCAGCGGCACCTACGATGACTACCTGCGTAGCCAGGGTGTGGTGTTCTGATAAGGCTGCTTAATTTCTGAGCTTGCGAAACCGGTAGGAGCCAACTTGTTGGCGAGGTGGATTGTCAGGCAGCAAGGCTGTTACTGGAATAGCGCTTCGCGAACAAGTTCGCTCCTACCGGGATAGCACTACAGTTCCGAGGGCTTGCACACAGCCTCAAAACGCAAAAAGCCCGGTCAATCTGACCGGGCTTTTTTATTTCCAGCTCTGCTCTACTTGATCTGCAGCACTTCAATCCACAACGCGCCTTTGCCCGACTCTGCTTCGCTGACGCGCTTCAGTGCGCCTTTGTCGCCTACCCCGTAAACGCCCACCTTGTCGGCTTTTTCACCGGTTACCAGTAACCACTTGCCGTTTGGCGAGAAAGCAATGTTACGTGGCTGTTTCTCTTCCACCGGGTAGTTATCGAGAAAGGTCAGTGCACCGGTTGCACCATCGACCGCGAAGGCCGATACCGAACTGGTGGTGCGCTCAGTCATGAGCAGCAGCTTGCCGTCTGGCGACAAGCGCAGATCAGCCGCCCAGATGCGTGGCGTCGGGTCATCCTTCAGGTCGTTGTTGCTCGCATCCCGCACTTCACCATGGGCCAGTTTCAGACGCTCTGGAATGCCGCTGGCCTGGGCGACTTGAGTCAGTGCGCCGGTCTTGTCGTCAATGGAAAACGCAGTGACGGTGCCGCTCATCTCACCGTCGACAAACAGAAACTTGCCGTCGCTGGAGAACGCCAGATGCCGCGGGCCGGTTTTCGCGGGAACGCTGACAAAACCAGTGCCTATCGGAGCGAGCGCTCCGGTCTTGTCGTCCAGTCGGTATTGCAGCACGTGATCAGCACCGAGGTTGCCGGCGTAAGCAAAGCGGTTGCTCGGATCGGTTCGGACCGAGTGGGCATGCGGGCCGGTTCTGTAGGTCTGAATTTTTTCGTCAGGCTTTTTCGCTTCGTCGATGGCCTGCACGGTAATGGCATCAGCCCCATAAGAAGCCCCCATCAGGAAGCGGCCGCTGCGATCAGTCGACAGATAAGCCAGACTTTCAGCCAGCGGGCCCCGGGACAGTTCAGTCAAGTGCCCGTTTTTGGGGTCAATGCTGAAGCCCACTACCTGAAAAGGTTTGACCCGCAACGCGGCGTACAACACTTTCCCGTCCGGACTGATGGCCATTGGATTGACCATGTCTCCAGCCTTGGTCTGCTCCACCAGGTTCAGCTTCCCGCTGGCTTCATCCAGACTGTATTGGGAAATCATTCCGTCGACAGGGCTGGAGATATAAGCGAATGTTGACGCATTGGCATTCATGCTTAATCCGCAGATAACGGCCGCAGCCATGAGAAGAGGTTTGCTCACAGGAGGATCCTTTGTTTTTATGATTGTGGTCAGTCATCCTATGACCACCTGAGAGTTCCAGCAATTACTGTTTTACAAATTGTTGCGCCTTTACATCGTTAGCATGCTTTCATTTGTTTGCGTGCAAGGCCATGATGTGGTCACTCCCTACCGCCTGCCAGCGAAAGAGCCCAATGTCTGCTGCCTCCCCGCCGCCCGTTGCACAGCCCAGTTCCATGACGATCACCCTGCAAATCGTTTCAGTGGTTTTCTACACCTTCGTTGCCTTCCTCTGTATCGGCTTGCCGATCGCGGTGTTGCCCGGTTATGTGCATGATCAGCTAGGCTTCAGCGCAGTCGTTGCGGGCCTTGTGATCGGCTCCCAATACCTGGCCACCCTGCTCAGCCGCCCAACGGCAGGCAAGATATGCGACACCATCGGCACCAAGCTCGCCGTGGTGTACGGCATGTCCGGTATCGCGATCAGCGGCGTTTTGACCCTGGCCGCAGCGCTGCTCGAACACCTGCCTGAAGTCAGCCTGACTATTCTGATCGTCTCCCGGCTGTTCCTGGGGGTCTCGCAAGGCCTGATCGGCGTGGGCAGCATCAGCTGGTGCATCGGCAAGGTGGGTCCGGAGCATACGGCACGGGCGATTTCCTGGAACGGTATCGCCTCCTACGGCGCCATCGCCATCGGCGCGCCGTTGGGCTACCTCATGAGCCATGAGCTGGGCTTCTTCACCCTGGGTATCGCGCTGACGGTGATGGCCTCCCTGTCATTGCTGGTCATTCGTAAACAAACGGCGCCCCCCGTGATCAAGGGCGAGCGGCTGCCCTTCTGGTCGGTGTTTGGCCGGATTGCACCTTACGGGCTGAGTCTGACCCTGGCGTCGATTGGCTACGGCACAATGACTACGTTTATCACCCTGTTTTATGTCAGCCGCGGATGGGAAGGTGCAGCCTGGTGTCTGAGTGTATTCGGTGTGTGCTTCATCGCCGCGCGGCTGTTGTTCATCGGCGCGATCAATCGACTCGGCGGCTTCACCTCGGCCATCCTATGTATGGGCGTCGAAACTCTGGGACTGGTACTGCTCTGGGTCTCGCCCAACACGACATTCGCCTTGACCGGTGCCGGTCTGACCGGTCTCGGGCTATCGCTGGTTTATCCCGCGCTGGGCGTCGAAGCGATCAAGCAAGTGCCGTCCAGCAGCCGTAGCGCCGGGCTGAGTGCTTACGCTGTGTTCTTTGATCTGGCGCTGGCCATCGCCGGGCCCATCATGGGCGCGATTGCTTTGGGACTGGGTTATTCGTGGATTTTCTTCTTCGCTTCACTGCTTTCAATTGGCGGGCTGGGCCTGACGGTACTGCTGTCGCGCCGCGCGCAGGTCAGGGTCAGCGGGGCGTAAAAAAGATGAACTGGGGCATCACGCACCAGTCCGATCTACATACCCCGTTTATAGGAGCATCCGCGTGCCCCCTGACCCAGCTGGCGTAAGCGCCGACATCATGGACATGAGTGATATTCCCGATATTCATCGCTTGCGCGTGCTCACGGTGAATACCCACAAAGGCTTCACTGCGCTCAATCGACGTTTCATCCTCCCCGAACTACGCGAAGCCGTGCGCAGCACCAGTGCTGATCTGGTGTTTCTTCAGGAAGTGCTGGGTAGCCATGAGCGCCACGCGTCGCGACACGCTGACTGGCCAGAAACGTCACATTACGAGTTCCTCGCTGACAGTATGTGGAGCGACTTCGCTTACGGTCGCAACGCGGTGTACCCCGACGGTCACCATGGCAACGCCATACTCTCGAAATACCCGATCCTGCAGCATCGCAATCTGGATATTTCCATCACCGGTCCCGAGCGCCGAGGCCTGCTGCACTGCGTGTTGCAAGTGCCCGGCCACGATGAAGTCCATGCGATCTGCGTGCACCTGAGTCTTCTGGAAAGTCATCGGCAGTTGCAGCTCGACCTGCTGTGCAAGTTGTTGGATTCCCTGCCCAGTCATGCGCCGGTGATCATCGCGGGGGATTTCAATGATTGGCAATTGCGCGGCAACAAGCGCCTTGCCCGCTGTGAGTATCTGCACGAAGTGTTCGAACGTCATCACGGCGCGCTGGCCAAATCCTATCCCGCACGCTTCCCGATGCTACGTCTGGACCGGGTTTACCTGCGCAATGCCAGCAGTCATGAGCCGCGGATTCTAGGTAACAAGCCCTGGACGCACCTCTCTGACCATCTTCCCTTAGCGGTTGAAGTGCATCTGTAACTGCGAACGTCTGAAAATAGGTTGTAGCGCAGCCAGCAAATAACTCTGTGAGAGCTGGGCTTGCCCGCGATATGGGCAACTAGGTTCACCTGCAACACCGCAGCGTCTGCATCGCGGGCAAGCCCGGC
>NZ_JAWHNU010000058.1:13363-43784 GCF_032582135.1 Pseudomonas syringae group sp. J309-1
GCTCCCACAGGAATAAGCGATCTCCTGTCGAAGCAGTGTTGGCCCGCGACGCTTACGTCAGAGGATGCTATCGCGCATCCAGCAAATAACTCTGTGGGAGCTGGGCTTGCCCGCGATATGGGCAACTAGGTTCACCTGCAACACCGCAGCGTCTGCATCGCGGGCAAGCCCGGCTCCCACAGGGCTGGATCTCCTGTGAAAGCTGGGCTTGGTCTGGGAGGCATGCCGATGATAAGGGCAGCGCGGTCTTTCAGATTATGCGATTACCCCTCACTCGCCTTAGGCTTGAGAATCAACACCGCCAACGGCGGAAGATTCAGCGAAAGTGACACTGGCTGGCCATGGCTCTTGACCTCGTCCGTGTGCACGCCGCCGCCATTACCCAGGTTCGAACCTGCATACATTTCAGCATCGCTATTGAGCAGCTCAGTCCAGTTGCCGCCGAACGGCACGCCCACGCGATAGCCCTCACGCGGTACCGGTGTCAGGTTGGCTACCACCAGCAGCGGCTCGCCCTCCTTGCTCCAGCGCATGTACGCAAACACGCTATTGGCAGCGTCATCGCCGATCAACCACTGAAAGCCCATTGGCTCGGTATCACGCTCGTGCAGCGCCTTCTCTTGGCGGTACACACGGTTGAGATCGCTCACCAGCTTTTTCACGCCAATGTGCTCGGCGTACTGCAGCAAGTACCAGTCCAGCTGTTCGTCGTGGTTCCATTCGCGCCACTGACCGAACTCGCAGCCCATGAACAACAGTTTCTTGCCCGGATGGGTCCACATGAACGTCAGGTAGGCGCGCAGGTTGGCGAATTTCTGCCAGCGATCACCGGGCATTTTGTCGATCAGGGAATGCTTGCCGTGCACCACTTCATCGTGGGAAATCGGCAGGATGAATTTCTCCGACCAGGCGTACATCAGACCGAAACTCAGCTCGCCGTGGTGATGGGCGCGATGGATCGGGTCCTGCTGGATGTAATGCAGCGTGTCGTGCATCCAGCCCATGTTCCACTTGTAGGCAAAGCCAAGACCGCCCTGTTGGGTGCTCTGACTGACACCTGGCCATGCGGTGGATTCTTCGGCAATGACCAGCGTACCCGGTGCTTCCAGCGCGACCACGTCATTGAGGTGGCGCAGGAAATCAATGGCTTCCAGGTTTTCGCGACCGCCGAAACGGTTAGGCACCCACTCCCCGGCTTTACGCGAATAATCGCGATACAGCATCGAGGCCACAGCATCCACGCGTAGACCATCGATGTGGTAATGCTTGAGCCAGTGCAGTGCGGACGCCAGCATGAAGCCGTGCACTTCAGTGCGGCCCAGGTTGTAGATCAGGGTGTCCCAGTCCTGATGGAAGCCTTCCTGCGGGTTGGCGTACTCATACAGTGCCGTGCCGTCAAATTGCGCCAGACCGTGGGTGTCGGTAGGAAAGTGTGCAGGCACCCAGTCCAGGATCACACCGATCTCGGCCTGGTGACAGGCATCGACGAACGCAGCGAAATCTTCGGGCGAACCGTAGCGCGACGTCGGGGCAAATTGCGCCAGCAGTTGATAGCCCCACGAACCACCGAACGGATGCTCCATGATCGGCATCAATTCGATATGCGTGAAGCCCAGCTCCTTCACATACGGAATCAGGCGATCTGCCAGCTCACGCCAGTTGTACTGACGCCATTGGCCTTCGTCGTTCTGCTCCATCTGCCAAGAACCGGCGTGCAGCTCGTAGATCGACAACGGCGCGTTAGCACCGTGACGGTCGCCACGGGATTGCAGCCAGTCGTTGTCGTGCCATTCAAAGTGCAGCGGTGCCGACACTTTGGACGCGGTATCCGGTGGCAGAGTGGTTGCCAACGCCATTGGGTCAGACTTGAGTGGCAGAATCCCGTGAGCGCCCAGAATCTCGAACTTGTACAGCTCACCCGGTTGCAGTCGGGGAACGAACACTTCCCAGACGCCGGTAGGATGGCGCAAGCGCATTGGGTGACGGCGACCGTCCCAATTGTTGAAGCTGCCGACCACCGAGACGCGTCTGGCGTTAGGTGCCCAAACCGAAAAGCGCACCCCTTGAACGCCTTCGACCGTGGTCACTTGCGCGCCCAGGCAACTGCTCAGATCGCGGTGATTACCCTCGGCAAACAGGTACAAGTCCATCTCGCCCAGCAGCGGGCCAAAGCTGTAAGGGTCTTCAGTGATCTGCTCACCGCCCGCCCAGTTGATCTTCAACAGGTAGGGCTGGACGTCAGGAAAGCGCCCGACAAAAAAGCCCGGCACCTCGCTCATTTCCAGCGCGCCCAGCTCATGCCCGCCTTCACGGGCAAGCACTGTCACGCTCAACGCTGCGGGCAGATAAGCCCGGATAATCTGCCCGTTGGCACCATCGCCATGTGGGCCCAGGATCGAGAACGGATCACGGTGTTCGGCACGGATCAATGCATCCATGTCTACGGCAGCGGGCATCAGTTGCAGACCCGCACCAGTTTTGTCAGGCGCATTCATCAAGACTCTCCATCAGACAGATTGAGCAGACCACGCAAACCTTGCAACGGCACGGACAACCAGGTCGGGCGGTTTTCAGCTTCGTAGACTACTTCATAAGCGGTTTTTTCCAGAGTGAACAACTCAAGCGCTGCTTTTTCACCCTTGGCGTCTTTCCAGGCATGGGCCAGTCCGGCAGTGGCCGAACCATAACCTTCGATGAAGGCAGCACGGGCCTGGTTCAAATAAGTTTCAGCCACACGGCGGCGCGCCTCAGCGGCCTCCGGCGACGTGTCGACGCTTTGTGCGCTGCGTACGGCCATGGCCGCCGCGTAATCAAAGGAACGCAGCACGCCGCTGACATCCTTGAACGGACTGTATTTGGCACGTCGCTCCTCAACAGATCGCGCCGGCTCACCTTCGAAATCGATCAGGTAAGCGTCGCCTTTGACCACCAATACTTGCCCGAGGTGCAGATCACCGTGAACCCTGATGCGCAGACCACCCACCGAACGCTTGGCCAACGCTTGCACGTGGGCCAGCACCTTCTTGCGGTTGGCCAGCAAATCACTGACCAGTTGCTGATCCACCGGCTCCAGCGCCGCTTTGTTCTGCTCCAGCAACTTCAGCGCGTGTTCCATTTGAGCAGTGACGCTTTTACCGGAAGCCTGGCTGTCTTTGACACTGGTGACTTCCACAGCAAAGTCCGGGTTGTCGGTGGACGCCGCCAAAACCTGGTGCATCTCACCCAGACGCTTGCCGAGATTGCCCGCGAAATCCTCCAGTTCCAGCAGCGCGTTGTAGTGCTGCTCCTGGCCGGAAATACCGTGGGACATCTCATCGCGAACAGCCCGTTCCAGATTGTTCTGCGTCCATTCCCACGCATCGCCCTGGTTGCTCAGATAACCCTGTGCAATCATCAGCAAGTGATGCTGACCATCGTTGCCGACGCGCACCACGGAGCCCAGCAATGGCGAGATGTATTTGTAACCGGCGTTGGTCAGATAAGCGCCCATCTCCAGCTCCGGATGGATGCCCGGGTTGACCCGGCGAATCATCTTCAGCACCAGGCTGCTGCCGACGACCACGGAACTGTTGGACTGCTCGGCCGACAGGTAGCGAACTTCAGATTCACTGCCAAGACCCAGCGGCTGCAGTTGAGAGGTGTGCTCGAAACGCAACTCCCCTTCACTGCTAGGCAGCACGGTCTGCACTTGCATGCCGTGTACCACCGCACGAATAAAGGTTTCCAGTGTGAATGCATCGGTGACCAAACCCACCTGACGACCTCGACGCACGCGAGCCAGAGCCAACTGCTGAGGCAAGGCGCTGCTGATATCGTCTTCAGCCAGCATGCCAAACGGCAACTGGTAACGTGCGTGATGGTCGCCCGCGGTGACTTCGATTTCGCTCAATAACACCGGATGCGCGGCGTCGCCAAAACGCACCGCATAAGCGATGTGTACTTTGTCGATGGCTTTGTCCTTGGCCGCAAACCAGCGACGCTTGGGCAGGTACTGCGCCAGTGAATTCTGTTCCATCACCGTGCGCAAAGGTTCGTCGAGCAATTCTTCGAGGCGTTTTTTCAGGACCATAGTGGGGAAATCCGGGATGCTTTGCGCAGGCTCCACATGCCAGGAAGGCATCTGGTTTTCTGCGGCCAGCAAGAACCAATAGAAGCCGTAAGGCGGCAACGTCAACAGATAATTCAATTGACCAATAGGCGGAAAGGCACTGCCGCCGAGCATTTCCACGGGCACCGTGCCCGCGTAGGCAGAGAGCTCCAGCTCGGCCGCCTGGGACGCGCTGGACATGTTGGCGACGCACAGAATGATCTCGGTCTTGCCGTCCGCTCCGGTGTACTCACGGGTATAAGCCAGGATGCGTCGGTTACTCGGCGACAGCATTTTCAGCACGCCGCGCCCGAACGCCTTCTGCTGTTTGCGCACTGCCAACATGCGCCGGTTCCAGTTCAGCAGCGAATGCGGATCACTGTTCTGGGTCTCGACGTTGACCGACTGAAAGCCGTACAGCGGGTCCATGATCGGTGGCAGCACCAGGCTCGCCGGATCGGCGCGCGAGAAGCCGCCATTGCGGTCGATGGTCCACTGCATCGGCGTGCGCACCCCGTCCCGGTCACCGAGGTAGATGTTGTCGCCCATGCCAATCTCGTCGCCGTAGTACAACGTCGGCGTACCTGGCATCGACAGCAGCATGCTATTGAGCAGTTCAACGCGGCGGCGATCGCGCTGCATCAGCGGTGCAAGACGACGACGAATGCCCAGATTGATCCGGGCGCGACGGTCAGCAGCGTAGTAATTCCACAGGTAATCACGCTCACGATCGGTGACCATTTCCAGGGTCAATTCATCGTGGTTACGCAGGAAGATCGCCCACTGGCAGTTGGCCGGAATTTCCGGGGTCTGGCGCAGGATATCGGTGATCGGAAAGCGGTCTTCCTGAGCCAGCGCCATGTACATGCGCGGCATCAACGGGAAGTGAAACGCCATATGACATTCGTCGCCGTTGTCACCCTTGGTGTCGCCAAAATACAGCTGGGTGTCTTCCGGCCACTGGTTGGCCTCTGCCAGGAGCATACGATCCGGATAGTTGGCGTCGATCTCGGCACGAATCTGCTTAAGCACCGTGTGGGTTTCAGGCAGATTTTCGTTGTTGGTGCCATCGCGCTCAATCAGGTACGGAATAGCATCCAGACGCAGGCCATCAATACCCATATCCAGCCAATAACGCATCACGTCCAGCACTGCTTCCATAACCTGCGGGTTATCGAAGTTCAAATCCGGCTGGTGGGAATAGAAACGGTGCCAGAAATACTGCTCAGCGACCGGATCCCAGGTCCAGTTGGACTTCTCGGTATCGAGAAAAATGATCCGCGTGCCGTCGTACTTGTCGTCCGTATCAGACCAGACATAGAAGTCACGTGCCTTGGAACCCTTCTTGGCCTTTCGCGCCTTCTGAAACCACGGGTGCTGATCCGAGGTGTGGTTGATTACCAGTTCGGTGATTACCCGCAAGCCGCGTTTATGCGCCTCGGCGATGAATTTCTTCGCGTCAGCCATGGTGCCGTAATCACTGTGCACCCCTTTGTATTCGGCAATGTCGTAACCATCATCACGCCGTGGAGACGGGTAGAACGGCAGCAACCAGATAGTATTAACGCCCAGTTCGGCGATGTAATCCAGCTTGGAAATAAGCCCTGGAAAGTCACCGATGCCGTCGTTGTTGGAATCGTAAAACGACTTCACATGGACCTGATAGATCACTGCATCTTTGTACCAGAGCGGGTCCTTGATAAAGGCCGCGCTCTTGGGTTTCTTTGCCATGGTCATTCCCTGTTAATTGGACTGGATACGCCAGATGCCGAAAGGCTGGTACGAAGGATCGAGACGCATGAACTGGGTCTTTCCATACCAGGTCCAGCGGTGTCCGGTCATCAAGTCCTCACCGGAAGTGGCCGCATCATCGGGTAAACCCATTTCCCACAGGGGTAATTCGAAATGCGCTTCCTGCGCATTGAATGGATCAAGATTGACGGCAACCAGCACAAAGTTGCTGCCGTCAGCACTGCGTTTGCCGAAGTACAGAATATTGTCATTCCAGGCCGTGTACAGCTTCAGGCCCAGATGGCTTTGCAATGCCGGGTTCTGACGGCGAATGCGATTGAGCTGCGCGATCTCGGCAATGATATTGCCCGGCGCGGTGTAATCCCGAGGGCGCAACTGGTACTTCTCGGAATCCAGATACTCTTCCTTGCCCGGTACTGGCGCCGACTCACACAATTCGAAGCCGGAATACATGCCCCACAGACCCGAACCCATGGTTGCCAACGCAGCGCGGATGAGGAATCCGGCACGCCCGGACTCGTGCAAAAAGTGCGGATTGATATCGGGGGTGTTGACGAAGAAATTCGGCCGGTAGCAATCACGCCAAGGGGCCTGGTTAAGCTCGGTGAAGTACTCCGACAGCTCGGCCTTGGTGTTGCGCCAGGTGAAATAAGTGTAGCTCTGGGAATAACCGACCTTGCCCAACCGAGCCATCATCGCTGGCTTGGTGAAGGCTTCCGCAAGGAACATCACATCCGGATGCTGGCTGCGGACGTCATCAATCATCCACTGCCAGAATGGCAAAGGCTTGGTATGGGGATTGTCGACACGGAAGATTTTCACACCCTCCTCGACCCAGCCCAACACGACATCGCGCAATTCCAGCCACAGGCTCGGAATCGCATCAGGCGCATAGAAATCGACGTTAACGATGTCCTGGTACTTCTTCGGCGGATTCTCCGCGTAGCGGATAGTGCCGTCCGGACGCCAGGTGAACCAGCCCGGATGCTGCTTGAGCCACGGGTGGTCCTGAGAGCACTGAATGGCGAAATCAAGGGCGATTTCCAGACCGTGCTCGGCCGCAGCAGCCACCAGATTGCGGAAATCCTCGCGGCTGCCCAGTTGTGGGTGTATCGCGTCATGGCCGCCGTCTTCACTGCCGATGGCATACGGACTGCCGGGATCATCCGGACCAGCCGTCAGGGAGTTGTTAGGACCTTTACGATGGGAACGACCGATGGGATGAATCGGCGGGAAATACAGCACATCAAAGCCCATGTCCCGAATTGTCGGCAACCGGCTGTGCACATCATTAAAGGTGCCGTGGCGTTCGGGATCATCAGTAATCGAACGCGGGAATAGCTCGTACCAACTGGCAAATTGCGCCAACTCACGCTCCACATCCAGCGGGAACTCAATGCTGCGACTGAGGAATGCATGGTTGTCAGCCTGACTCATCAGCGCCGACGTTTCGCTGTTCAACAGCAGCGCCACACGGGCTTCGGGTTCAGCTTTTTCAAGCTCGCCCAAAACGCTAAGAATCTGCTCTTTGAGCTCGCCGGAACTGCGCTCTGCGGCGTGCTCAAGGTGAATCCGGCCTTCAGTCAATTCCAGCTCGATGGAAACGCCTGCGCCGAATTTCTTCTCAAGTTCATAGCGATAACTGGCGAACTGATCGATCCACGCTTCGAGACGGAAAATGTACCGGCTGACGCTGGTCGGCGTGAATTCACCGGTCCAGCTGTCATTGCCCAGTTCCTGCATGGGCGCGCTGTGCCAGGTGTCCTCGGTGACAGAACGCCAACGGATATGTACGGCCATTTTGTCGTGGCCGTCTGCATACACTTTGCTGGTCACTGTCACGGGTTGACCAATAATGCCTTTGACAGCAAACAACCCGCCCTCAATCACCGGAGTCGTGTCTTCAATCACGATCCGCGGCAGCTGAAGGGCTTGGGTCAAAGGTAGAGGTCGAGTCGGGTTAGAAACATCACGGGCCAGGGAATCCGGGCCATACGGCTGATCAGCGGTCACATTCATCGAGCATCACTCCTCACGCCCCACGGGGACGCTCCTGTGCAATCCATGCATTGACGATGGTCAGGCCGCCTTACCGCTGGCTACCTGAGCAAGAATTTTTGAGCGGCCACAGTCAACTGACTGAATCCGGCCTACTGGTTTCCGAGCGGTCCTGGACGGGAAAAGTTCAAAGAGGTTTGCAGTCGATGCACACATGCCGTGTGTCAGCTTAGACGCAGATCCGGGCCGCGCCTGTTAATCGCTTGAGCCATCCGTGAATACCTGCGGTCCAAACAGACGTGTCCGGAAAATGTCATATTGAAGACGCATTTGCCCCTGTGCATTTCCAAACGTAGAGGTGACGCCAATGAGCATTCCTGTCCCAGCTGAAACCCCCGATCCGATGATTGATGATCCAGCCTTGCCTGAGCCGCCACCCGATCAGGAGCCGCCCTCGACCCCACCCGAGGTGACGCCAGGCCCTATAGGTGACCCGCCACCGAACGAACCACCGGCTGTGTTGGGTGAGGACTTCCCTGAATAGATTTGCTTATCAGGGTTTTTCCGAACCGTCCTTTTTGTCTGGATTGTCTTCTGCCGGGTCAATCTTGCCGACGACAATGGGCATAAGGTTCAGGATTCCTAAAGCGAGAATGGTACTTAATACCGCTGTAGCCTCACGCCCCATCCCCGCCGCGATTCCGATCGCGGCGGTCATCCACAACCCTGCCGACGTGGTCAGGCCCTTGACCTGATCAGTATGTTGCGCGCGGTCCTTTAGGATCGTTCCGGCACCCAGAAAGCCAATCCCCGCGACGATGCCTTGAATGACCCGGCTAAGCGCGGCGTCATCAGCACCCGCCATGTGCGGAGCCAGGACAAATAAAGCCGCCCCCATGGCCACCAGCATGTGCGTACGTACCCCGGCAGCTTTGCCCTTGTGTTCCCGTTCAAACCCCAGAATCCCGCCCAGCAAGGCCGCGAGCGTGAGGCGAACCGTGATCCGGGTCAACTGTGAGGCATCAGTGATATCGGAGAATTCGGATTGCAGCGTTACCCAGACTTCTTGCCACCATGCGGTCATTGTTGCTCCTTGGAATGTGTAGCGGACAAATATCGAATCTGTAGGAGCTGCCGAAGGCTGCGATGCGGTGTATCAGGATAATTGCTTCGCAGCCTTCGGCAGCTCCTGGAGAAGGGCATGTCATGCTTCAGGCGCAAATGTCGGCGCGCTGCTGCACGTTCGTCGCAATAGGGTTCAAGTGCAGAAATGGACAGCAGCACTCTGCAAGAGTGCAGCAGTCACCCGCTATCTGATCCGGTTTTTTATCGTTAAGCTGACGCTGTTCTCCATTCCATCCGCCGCTCACCCTATGGCTATCCGCCAAGCCGTAGATATGAGCGTCCGACATGATCGAACAGAGCCCGCGAGACGCCATGAAGCGCTACGAGAAGTATGCCGATACTATCGCCGAGCTGATCCGGACTGGCGTTCTGGCCCCCGGGCAGCGAGTGCCGTCGGTACGCTATGCGAGCCAGACCCACGGCATCAGCCCGTCAACCGTGTTCCAGGCCTATTACCTGCTGGAGCGCCGCGGGTTGATCAGTGCCCGGCCCCGCTCCGGTTATTTCGTCAACCCAAAGGCGCTGGATCAGCCCGGCCACAGCTTCAATGAGCCGCTGAAGGACGCTCAAGTGGGCGAGTCCACTGAAGTAGATGTCAGCGAACTGGTCTTCTCGGTGCTCAGCTCTATCAAAGACCCGGACACAGTGCCTTTTGGCTCAGCGTTCCCCAGCCCGATGCTGTTTCCCATGCAGCGCTTGTCGCGATCACTGGCCAGCGCCAGCCGGGACATGGACCCGCGGATGGTGGTCACCGACATCTCTCCGGGCCATCCACAACTGCGGCAGCAGATTGCCCTGCGTTACAGGATTGGTGGGCTGACACTGCCCATGGAAGAACTGCTGATCACCAACGGCGCACTGGAAGCGCTAAACCTTTGCCTGCAGGCCGTCACTGAGCCGGGTGATCTGGTTGCCATCGAAGCTCCGGCTTTTTACGCCTGTCTGCAGGTGCTGGAGCGACTTAAACTCAAGGCGGTGGAAATTCCGGTCCATCCTCGGGACGGCATCGATCTGGACATACTCGCGCAGACACTGCAACGACATCCCATCAAGGCCTGCTGGTGCATGACCAGCTTTCAGAACCCCACCGGCGCGCTGGTACCTCAAGCCCGTAAACAAGCGTTGGTAGAGCTGTTGCGCGAACATCAGGTGCCGCTGATTGAAGACGATGTCTATGCGGAACTGTATTACGGTCCTCACGCGCCCAGACCTGCCAAAGCGTTTGATACGGAAGGTCTGGTGTTGCACTGCGGTTCGTTCGCCAAAAGCCTGGCGCCCGGCTACCGGATCGGTTGGGTGGCTGCCGGGCGCTATGCGCAGAAAATCGAACGCCTGAAGCTGATGACATCGCTCTGCGCATCGATGCCCGCCCAGGCGGCAATTGCGGACTACTTGCAGCACGGCGGTTACGACCGGCATTTGCGCAAATTGCGCTACGCCCTTGAGGATCAGCAACGGGCAATGCTGGGTGCCATTGCACGCTACTTTCCGGCGCAGACCAGAGTCAGTCGGCCAGAGGGCGGCTACTTCCTGTGGCTGGAATTGCCAGAGCAAGTCGATTCGTTGCAGGTATTCAAGACAGCGCTGGCCCAGGGAATCAGCATCGCGCCGGGCCCGATCTTTTCTCCGACCCGACGTTTTCGTCACTGTATTCGCATGAACTACGGTGGTGCCTGGAACGACGCGTCGGATAAGGCCATGCAGACCCTGGGACGGATCATTCACTCACTGCTTGCGGACTGAACGGATCAGCGACCGCCGCCCAGATCGATGAATGTGCCGGTTGCATACGAAGCTTTTTCCGACAGCAGCCAGACGATGGCTTCAGCAACTTCTTCGGCGACGCCGCCACGGCCCATGGGAATCCCGGACTCCAGTTTGCTGACGCGGTAGGGATCACCGCTCAGGGCGTGGAAGTCAGTGAAAATATAACCCGGTCGAACGGCGTTGACGCGAATGCCCTCGCCTGCCACTTCACGAGCCAGGCCCGTGGTGAAGGTGTCGAGCGCGCCCTTGGAGGCTGCATAGTCGACGTATTCACCGGGGGAGCCAAGACGCGACGCGACCGAGGAGACATTGACGATGCTGCCGCCTTTACCGCCATGCCGCGGGGACATGCGCAGCAGCGCGTGTTTGCTGCACAGGATCGGACCGACCACATTGGTCATCATCATTTTCAGCAAACGGAATTCGGTCAGTTCTTCGACACGAGAGGCATGGGCCACTGTTGCAGCGTTGTTGACCAGATGGGTCACAGGCCCGAACTCGGCATCGACCCGGGCGAACAGGCGAATGATTTCATCTTCATTGCTGACGTCAGCCTGAACGGCCATCACCGAAGCGCCCATGGCCCGGACCTTCTCACAGGTCGTTTCGGCGGCCTGATGATCGGAGTGGTAGTTGATGCAGATTCGATAGCCTTGTGCTGCGGCAAGTAAAGCAGTGGCGGCACCGATACCTCGTGAGCCACCGGTGATGATGAGAACTTTATCCATAAATGTCTCCTGTAGAGGTACGCATGACGCTGATCAAACGAAACTCAGTACTCTGAATTGAAATGCATTTGCCGTGAGAGCTGACACGGCGCTGCATTGAGGCAGCCATTGGCCTGTAGGAGTGAGCTTGCTCGCGATGGCGTCAGTTAAAGCGATAAATTCGTTAACCATGAAATCGAATCGCGAGCAAGCTCACTCCTACAGGGTCCGTGTTTACTTAGCGACAGCGAGGTGTCAGAAATTGCTCGAAGACTACCAGTCAGCCTGCCAGAACGGTAGCGCCTCTTGCCGCATGGATGTCAGCCATGAAGCGTTCGGCAGGTTGTGGATGGCCTAGCAGATAACCCTGCAGTGCATCACAGCCCAGACGCGTCAGGAAACTCTGCTGACGGTCCGTCTCGATCCCTTCGGCAACGATCCGCAGATTCAGCGCCTGCCCTACTGCGACGATGGCCGAGATGATCGCTGCATCGTCACTGTCATGCTCAAGATCACGAACGAATCCGCGATCAATCTTGAGTTCATTGGCAGGCAGTCGCTTGAGGTACATCAGGCTCGAATAGCCCGTGCCGAAATCGTCAATGGACAGGTCGACGCCCATTTCCGATAACTTTTGCAATACGCTGATGCTCGCCTCAGTGTCGCTCATGGCCGTGGTTTCGGTGATTTCCAGGGTCAGGTTATTGGCCGGCAAGCGGTGCAGTTCGAGCGCTTTGGCAACGGTTTCCACAAGGCTGGAATGACAGAACTGAAGCGTCGAAAGATTCACCGCGACACGCCAGTGGCCATAACCCATGTCCGCCCAGATACGCATCTGGCGACAGGCTTCGTCCAGTACCCATTCACCGATACTGACAATCAGCCCGGTCTTTTCGGCCAGGCCCATGAAGGCATCGGGCAACAGCAGCCCCTTTTGCGGGTGATTCCAGCGCAACAGCGCTTCGGCCCCCACCGGTTCACCGCTGACAGCATCGAATTTGGGTTGATAGTAAAGACTGAAATGCTTGTACTTGATCGCAACACGCAGTTCCTGCAACAGCTCCAACTGATTGCGCGCGTTGGTATTCATACTCGGATCAAAGAAGCTGTAGCCATTTTTACCCGCTGCCTTGGCGTGGTACATCGCGGCATCGGCGTTCATCAGTAGCTCTTCCTGAGTCTGTCCGCACCCTGGATAAAGCGCGATGCCAATGCTGACGGATATCTGCAACAGTTGATCGGCAATATGAAACGGCTGTGCGATCACATCGACCTGACGTGCAGCGATACAGGGCGCATCATGAATATCCTCCACATCCACCAGCAGCACGAACTCATCGCCACCGATCCGCGCCAGAGTATCCCGACGATGCAGGTTGGCCCGCAAACGCAAACCCACATCCCGCAGCAGTTGATCGCCAACATGATGACCAAAGGCGTCGTTGACGGGTTTGAAGCCATCCAGATCCATGAACATCAGGGCGAAACCACCGCCTTTCGCGTCAACGCGCTGCATGGCCTCTTCAATCCGCTCCGCCAGCAACACCCGATTCGGCAACCCCGTCAATGTGTCATGCAGTGCCAGATGCTGCAGCTCACGGTTGACCTGGATCAGGGACTGCGACAGCTCGGCAGTCCTTGCCTCAAGCCTTGCATCCAGTATCGACGTCAGCAAGGTGAAGGTCAGCACCGCGAGACTTCCCACCAATACCAGCGAGAACAGGCCGTTGTAGTGAATGCCGTCAGCGAGTGCGCCGCAGTAGCTGTCCTCGGAAAATCCTGCCGCCGCCATGCCGGTGTAATGCATGCCGACAATGGCCATACCCATCACCACCGCCGCTGCACCACGGGCCAGGCGTACATGGGGCGTCTGTCGGCGCAAGCGAAAGGCAATCCAGAGTGCAGCGGCCGAAGCGGCAACGGCAATAGCCAGTGAGGCCAGCACCATGGCGGGGTCGTAGGTGATTCCGGGATACATACGAAGCGAGGCCATGCCGGTGTAGTGCATGGCACTGATGCCTGCGCCCATGAACAAAGCCCCCAGGGCCAGCACTGACAGAGGCAGCTGCGGCTGGCTGACCAACCACAGGGCAAATCCTGAAGACAGGACCGCAATCAGCAGGGAAAGAGACGTGATGGGGAGATCGAAGGCCAGCTCTATCGGCAGGTCAAAGGCGAGCATGCCAATAAAGTGCATGGACCAGATACCAACGCCCATGGAACAGGCACCGCCGAACATCCAGAAGGCAGCGGCCCGGCCTTTCGCAGACGCGATACGCCCGGCAAGATCAAGTGCGGTGTAGGAAGCGAGGATAGCGACGAAAACTGAAACCAGAACCAACGACGAGGTGTAACTGCCAATCAGCATGGATGACCGCGACCTGGATAAATGAGCGTATCCATGCCCAGTCAAAAACCCGATTCTACCGTTTGTTCAATGGGTTGTGGCGGTCACTCGTCGAAAATATGGCGCATAGCCATCAGCTGGTGTTTTAAAGTAACGGATTTATTGTTGGAACGAGTGGCGCATATCCCTTGTGGGAGCCGGGCTTGCCCGCGATGCATGAGACGCAGCTTAGAGACATTCCGCGTTATCGTTTATCGCCGAGATGCCGCCCAGATCAAGCTCTGCCCCCACAGCTTGATCGCATTCGAATTCACACTCTTTGAATAACCAGAGCAAAATCAGTCCCCTCAATCCTTGTCCGCCTGCATATCCAGACCACTCTGCGCATCCCATCCACCGCCCAGTGCAGCGATCAGTTGAACACTGGCAATAAGACGACTTTGCAGCAAGGTCAGCACGCTGCGCTCATTGCTCAGGGCGGTGGCCTGGACGTTGACCACGTCCAGGTAACCAATGAGGCCAGCCTTGTACTGATTGCTGGTCAGGCGCAGAGATTCACGGGCAGCGTCCAGTGCCTCGGCGCGCACGCTGGCTTCGTCTTCATAGACTTTCAGCTGGGTCAGGTAATTTTCCACTTCCTGGAAGCCAGTCAGGACAGTCTGGCGGTACTGCGCCACGGTCTGGTCGTACACCGCTTCGGTGCGATCCACTTCCGCTGAACGCTGACCGCCATCGAACAGCGTCATCGCCAACTGCGGGCCCACCGACCAGAAACGATTGGGCAAGGTGATCCAGTTGGAGAATGTACTGCTGCTGTAACCACCGCTCATGCTCAGGGTGAGGTCCGGGTAATACGCCGCCTTGGCGATACCGATGTTGGCGTTGGCCGCCATCACCGAACGCTCGGCCGCCGCGATATCCGGGCGACGCTCAAGCAACTGCGACGGCAACTCCAGAGGAATCGCTGGCAGCGCCGGAATAGAGGTGCTGGCCACCAGATTGAAGTTCGCCGGAGCCTGCCCCATCAACACGGCAATGGCGTTCTCGAACTGAGCACGCTGCCAGACCAGATCGATCAGATCAGCCTGAGTACTTTTCAGTTGGGTTTGCGCCTGAGCCACAGAATCACGCCCGGAGATTCCGGCGCGGTATTGATTCTGGGTCAGTCTCAATGAGCGCTGATAAGCCTCGACAGTGGCCTCCAGCAAACGCTTTTGCTCGTCAATCACCCGCAGTTGCAGGTAGTTCTGCACCAACTCTGATTGCAGGCTCAACCGCATGGCAGCGAGATCGCCAAGACTGGCCTGGGCGCTGGCAGTATCGGCTTCCAGTCCGCGACGCAACTTGCCCCAGATATCGGCTTCCCAGCTCACGCCCAACTGAGTGTTGTACGTATCACGAATACCGCTGCTGGAACTGCTCAGGCTGGAACTGCTGCTGCCCGTGCCCTGGCTTGAACGGGTTTTGCCAGCGGAGAAATCGAGAGTCGGGAAGAACGCCCCGCGAGAACTGCGAACCAGCGCCCTGGCCTGACGGTATTGAGCCTCGTACTGGGCGACGGTCTGGTTGGAGCTGTTGAGTTTCTCTACCAGTCCATTGAGCTGGGTGTCGCCGTAAACTTCCCACCAGGCACCCCGGGCCATCGCATCACTGGGTGTGGCCTGGGTCCAGCCTTCAGCCGCTTTGAACTGCGCAGGCGTCGGCATTTCAGGCTTTTGATAATCCGGCCCGACCGCGCAGGCACTCAATAGCGCAGCACACAACGCCAGACACAGCGCGCGTCCTGGCCGGAGTTTGAAGGATTTGATCTTCTGCTGTGCGGTCATAGCGGAGTTTCCAGAGCGGCATCGGTGCGCACGCCACGCCATTTATTGAAACGATGGCGTAAACGGTCGAGATAGAGGTAAACCACCGGAGTGGTGTAAAGGGTCAGGACCTGGCTGAACACCAGACCGCCGATGATGCACAGACCCAGTGGACGACGCATTTCAGCGCCATCCGCTGTGCTCAACAGCAGCGGCAGAGCCCCGAGTATGGCTGCCATGGTCGTCATCAGAATAGGCCGTAGACGCTGCAGGCAGGCGGCGCGAATCGACGCTTCGGGACTCATGCCACTGTCGCGCTCAAGTTGCAGCGCGAGGTCAATCATCATGATCGCGTTTTTCTTCACGACCCCAATCAGAAGGAACAGGCCCAGCAACGAGATCAGGCTGAATTGCGAACCCAGCACGTAAATGCTCAGCAAGGCCCCTACTCCGGCCGACGGTAGCGTGGACAGAATCGTCAGCGGATGAATGTAGCTTTCGTACAGGATGCCCAGCACCAGATAAACCGCCAGCAAGGCACCGAGAATCATCCACGGCTGGCTTTTCTGGGTCGCGGCGAACGCATCGGCGGTACCGGCCATCTTCGCGATCACATCCGAAGGCAAGCCGACCCCCGCGACGGCGCGCTCAATGGCAACTGTGGCCTGATCGAGGCTATAGCCTTCGGCCAGATCGAATGAGATGTTTTCCGAAGCAAACTGACCGTCATGGGAAACCGTGTCGTCGGCCAGACTGCGCTCATAGCGTGCGATGCTCGACAGCGGCACGCGATTGCCGTCCGCAGTAATCACCTGAACCTGCTCAAGGGTCGCCGGGTCCTGAGCAAACCGGGGATTGACCTCCATCACCACTTTGTACTGGTTGAGGCTGTCGTAAATCGTCGACACCTGACGCTGGCTGTAGGCGTTGTTAAGCACCGCAGTCACCATGTCCATATCGATGCCCAGACGTTTGGCGGCGTCACGGTCAACCTGCAACGTAACCTGTTGAGCACCGCGTCCTTCCCGGGCATCGATGGCCGTCAGCTCCGGCAGGGATTTGAGCGCTGTAACCACTTTCGGATACCACTCACGCAACGCATTCAGGTCGCCGCTTTGCAGAATGTATTGATAGGCCGATGTGGTCTGCTCGCGGCCACCGCCCAGTTGCAAGTCCTGATCCGGGGCCAGAAAAACGCGTCCGCCCGGCACCTTGGGCATTTCCTTGCGCAAACGTTCTACGACCTGTTCGGCGCTGAGTTTGCGCTCGGATATGGGCTTGAGCCGCACCAGCATGAACGCGTTATTGGTGCCGTTGGTACCACCGATGAAGCCTGTCACTGTATCTACAGCCGGATCGGCGAGTATCGCATCGCGGAATATCTCCATCTTCGGCTGCATGACCGTGAACGAAAGGCCGTCATCGCCCCGCACAAAGCCCATCAGTTGCCCGGTGTCCTGAGTCGGCAGGAATGTCTTGGGCACCACCACATACAACGCAACGTTGACTACCACTGTGACCAACAGGCTCAACAGCGTCAGACGTCGATGACGCATCACCCAGCCGAGACTGCGGTCGTAGCCTGCCACCATGCGGTCATTGACCCGGTTGCTCCAGCGTTGCAGCCTGTTCTCGCTGCCTGGCACATGCGGCTTGAGCCAGCGCGCGCACAGCATAGGCGTCAGTGTCAGGGAAACCAGCAACGAGACGATGATCGACGCCGAAAGCGTAATGGAGAACTCGCGGAACAGGCTTTCCACCAGCCCGCCCATGAACAGAATCGAGATGAACACCGCCACCAGCGACACGTTCATGGCCAACAGCGTGAAGCCCACTTCCTTCGCACCGAGGTACGCCGCCTGCATCGGGGCAACGCCTTTATCGATGTGTCGGGAAATGTTTTCCAGGACCACAATGGCGTCATCGACCACCAGCCCGGTGGCCAGAATCAACGCCATCAGCGACAGGTTATTCAGGGAAAAACCGTACAGGTACATGATCGCGAAAGTGCCCACCAGGGACACCGGAACTGCCAGGGTCGGGATCAGCGAAGCCCGGAAGTTTCCGAGAAACAGGTACACCACGAGGATTACCAGAATCACCGCGATCAACAGCGTCATCTCTGCTTCGTGCAGCGTCGCCTTGATGACTGGCGAACGGTCCATCGCCAGCTTCAGCGTGGCGCTGGCGGGCAAGACAGCCTCCAGGGCCGGCAATTGCGCCTTGATCTGCGCCACGGTTTCAATAATGTTGGCCCCCGCCTGCCGGTTTATAACCAGCAGCACGGCAGGTTTTTTGTTGAAGAAGCCTGAGTTGTAGCGGTTCTCCACACCATCGCTGACTTTCGCGACATCCTTGAGCCGCAGCGCTGCGCCATCCTGATAACGGATGATCAACGACTCATAATCCGAGGCTTTTTCCAGTTGGTCGTTGGCCTGAACCTGCCAGTTATACCGGGAGTTTTCCACTGCCCCTTTCGGACGACGGACGTTGGCGTTGTTGACCGCCGTCCGCACCTCATCGAGGGACACGCCATACTGGTCAAGCAACTGCGGCTCAAGTTCGATACGTACCGCAGGCAACGAGCTGCCGCCGATCTGTACTTCACCCACACCGCTGACCTGAGACAGGCTTTGGGAAAGGATGGTTGACGCCAGGTCATACAGTTCGCCCTTCTCCAGCACCTCGGACGTCAGCGACAGGACCATGATCGGCGCCTGGGACGGGTTGACCTTTTTGTAGGTGGGCATGCTGCGCATACCGCTGGGCAGCAGGTTTCGCGAGGCATTGATCGCCGCCTGCACTTCCCGCGCCGCGCCGTTGATGTCGCGGTCCAGGTCGAATTGCAGGATGACCCGTGTGGACCCCTGGCTCGAACGACTGCTCATGGTGTTAATACCGGCAATCGATCCCAGCGAACGCTCCAGCGGCGTCGCGACACTGGATGCCATGATCTCGGGGCTGGCACCCGGCAAACTGGCGGAAACCACGATGACCGGGAAATCCATGTTTGGCAGCGGTGCGACGGGCAGCAAGCCGAAACTGACGCCGCCCAACAGCATGATCGCCAGGCTCAGCAGCATGGTTGCTACCGGCCTGCGTATGAAAGGACCGGACAGGTTCATGCGTCGGCCTGCTCCAGACGCGCATCAGCGTCCGGTTTACGGCCCCAGCGGCGGCCCATGCGATCGAAGTACAGGTAAATCACCGGTGTCGTAAACAAGGTCAACACCTGGCTCAACATCAAGCCGCCAACCATCACCAGACCCAACGGTTGACGCAGCTCAGCGCCAGAACCGCTGGCCAGCATCAGCGGCACGGCGCCAAACAATGCCGCCATTGTCGTCATCAGAATCGGCCGGAAGCGCAGCAAAGCCGCCTCATAAATGGCTGTTTCAGGATCCACCCCCCGGTTGCGCTCAGCATCGAGGGCGAAGTCGATCATCATGATGGCGTTTTTCTTGACGATACCGATCAACAGGATGATGCCGATAATCGCGATCATGCCCAGATCGTTGCCACTGATCAGCAACGCCAGCAAGGCCCCCACCGCCGCTGACGGCAACGTTGAAAGAATGGTGATCGGATGGATGTAGCTCTCGTAGAGCACGCCCAGCACGATATACATGGTCACAACGGCCGCTAGGATCAGCAGCAAGGTGCTGGACAACGAAGCCTGGAAGGCTTGCGCTGCCCCCTGAAACTCGGTCTGTACGCCAATGGGCATGCCAATGTCTTTCTCGACCTGCTGAATGATCTCCACCGCTGACCCCAGTGCAACATTCGGCGCCAGGTTGAAAGACATCATGACTGCCGGGAACTGCCCCAGATGTGTTATCGCCAGTTGCGCCTGACGTTGTTCCACATGGGCCAGACTCGACAGTTTGACCTGTGCACCGTCGGTGGTCTTGACGTGAATCTGCTCTAGCGCCTGAGGCCCCAATTCGCTGGCGGATGCGGCCTGCAAGACCACCCGATACTGACTGGCCTGAGTGTAGATCGTCGAAATCTGCCGTTGACCAAACGCGTCATACAACGCATCGGTGATGTTTGCCACCGTCACGCCGACACGACTCGCCGCATCACGGTCGATTGCCAGATAGACCTGTAAACCCTTGTCCTGCAAATCGCTGGCAACATCCGTCAGTTCCGGACGCTTGCTCAGCGCATCCACCAGCCGACCGCTCCACAGACTCAGTAATTCGGCGTCCGGGGAGGACATGCTGAACTGATACTGGGTACGGCTGACCCGGTCCTCAATGGTCAGGTCCTGAACAGGCTGCAGGAACAGACGTATGCCGGACAGCTTGTCCAGTTGCGGCTGCAAGCGCTGGATGATCTCGGTTGCGGTGACATCCCGATCGCCGTGGGACTTCAGGTTAATCAGCAGACGCCCGCTGTTCAGAGTCGCGTTATCGCCATCCACACCGATGTAGGACGAAAGACTGGTCACGTCGGGATCTTGCAGAATGATTTTCGCCAGTGACTGCTGTCGCTCGCTCATGGCGGCGAAGGAAATCGATTGCGGTGCCTCGGAAATCCCCTGAATCACGCCGGTGTCCTGCACCGGGAAGAAGCCCTTGGGCACCACCATGTAAAGGAAGACGGTCAATGCCAGCGTGGCAATCGCCACCAGCAACGTCAGCGGCTGATGCTTGAGCACCCAACGCAACTTGTTGCCGTACGCTTCAACCAGCCAGTCCAGCCAGGCACCGCTGGCGCGGTAGAAGCGGCTTTGCTCTTCTTCCCTGGGTTCACGCTTGAGCAACCGGGCGCACATCATGGGCGTCAGGGTCAGCGACACAACCAGCGATATCAGGATCGCCACCGCCAGGGTGATCGCAAACTCGCGGAACAACCGCCCTACTACGTCAGCCATGAACAGCAGCGGAATCAATACGGCAATCAGGGAGATCGTCAGCGACACCAGCGTAAAGCCAATCTGCTTCGCGCCCTTGAGCGCCGCCTGCATCGGTGATTCACCCTCTTCGATATGTCGTGAGATGTTTTCCAGCATAACGATGGCATCGTCGACCACGAAACCGGTGGCAATCGTCATGGCCATCAATGTCAGGTTGTTGACCGAAAAACCCGCCAGGTACATCACCCCGAAGGTGCCCACCAGAGACAGCGGTACTGCAATCGACGGAATAATCGTGGCGCTGAATCGACGCAGAAACAGGAAAGTCACCAATACCACCAACACGATGGCAATAAGCAATTCGTGTTGCACGTCTTTGACCGAGGCCCGGATCGTCTGGGTCCGGTCCGTCAGAACCACAACATCCAGCCCCGCAGGCAAGTTATCGGTGATGCTCGGCAGCAACGCCTTGATGCGATCCACAACCTCGATAACGTTGGCACCCGGCTGACGCTGGATGTTGAGGAGCACCGCCTGATTCTCGTTGGCCCAGGCCGCAAGACGCTCGTTCTCGGCACCGTCGACGATTTCCGCTACATCCTTGAGGCGCAGCGGCGCGCCGTTGCTGTAGGCCAGAATCAGATTGGCGTATTCCTCAGGGGACTTGAGCTGGTCATTGGCGTCGAGCATCGACACCCGGGTTGGACCGTCGAAATTACCCTTGGGCTGATTGACGTTGGACGCACCAATCAAGGTACGCACATCCTCAAGGTTCAGGCCGTTGGCGGCCAGTGCCTCGGGATTGACCTTTATCCGCACCGCCTGACGCTGGCCACCGGCAATGCTGACCATGCCGACGCCGCTGATCTGGGAAATCTTTTGCGCCATGCGCGTGTCGACCAGATCGTTGAGTTTGGGCAACAACATGGTCTTGGACGTAATAGCCAGGGTCAGGACCGGGGTGTCTGCCGGGTTGACCTTGTTATAAACCGGAGGAGCCGGCAAATCGGTGGGCAGAAGATTGGTCGCAGCGTTGATCGCGGCCTGTACCGACTGCTCGGCCACGTCCATATTCAGGTCGAGACTGAATCGCAAGGTAATCACCGACGCACCACCGGAACTGGTGGACGCCATCTGACTCAGCCCCGGCATTTGTCCAAACTGGCGCTCAAGAGGCGCGGTGACGGCGCTGGTCATCACTTGCGGACTGGCGCCCGGGTACAACGTCATGACGCGGATAGTCGGGTAATCGACTTGCGGCAGTGCAGATACCGGGAGCAACTTGTAAGCGATCAAACCGGCCAGAACGATGGCGAGCATGCTCAGGGTCGTTGCGACCGGCCGCAGGATGAACAGTCTGGAGATGTTCATGCGCGAGTGCTTTCCGCCTTGCCAACCGACGCCGACTCATCAGTATTCTTGCCCGGCTTACCCTGTAGCTGCTGACCAGGGGTCGTCGGGACATCCTTGCTGTCGCTGACCACTTCTACCGTAGCGCCATCCCGCAGGCGGTCAGTGCCCTCCAGCACGACACGATCCCCGGCAGACAGCCCTTCGCTGACCACTGTCAGTTGTTCGTTGTTGGCGCCAGTCTTGAGTGCGCGGATCTTGACCTTGTTGTCGCCATCCATCGCGTACACAAAGGTGCCGTTGGTACCGAACTGAATCGCAGCGGTAGGCACCAGGACAGCCTGCTTGAGGGTATCGGCCAACAGATGCACATTGACGAACTGGTTAGGGAACAGCACTTCGTTCTGGTTATCGAAGCGGGCCTTGAACTTCAGCGTTCCGGTGGCCACATCGATCTGGTTGTCAAGACTCGCCAGCACGCCTTGGGCCTGCTGCTTCAAGTCACCGCGATCCCAGGCCTCCACCGGCAGCTTGTCGCCACTGCGGTAGCGGGTAATTACGTTGGCCAGGTCTTTCTCGGGCAGCGTGAAAGCAACGGTAATGGGTTTGGTCTGGGTGATGATCACCAGCGCCGTGGTGTCATTGGCCGCCACCAGATTGCCGACGTCCAGTTGCTTGAGGCCGATACGCCCGGCAATCGGGGCACGAATGCGGGTGAATTCAAGATTGAGTTTGGCGTCGCCTACCGCTGCCTGATTAGTCTTGATCGTGCCTTGATACTGATTGACCAGCGATTCGGCGGTATCCAGCGTCTGCTTGGCAATACTGTCTTCGGCATACAGACCACGATAGCGCTGCACGTCCAGTTGGGCGTTTTTCAGCAGAGCCTGATTGGTCGCCAGTGTACCTTCCGCCTGCTGCAGGGCGATCTGATAACTGCGTGGATCAATCTCGGCCAGCAAGTCCCCGGCCTTGACCATTTGCCCTTCCTGAAAGTTGATCTTGACCAGTTCGCCCGCCACCCGGCTGCGCACATTGATGGTGTTCATCGCCGTCACGGTGCCCAGTGCCTTGTAGTAAATCGGGAAATCACCCAGCACTGCCGGAGCCACCCGAACCGGCACGGGAATAGTAGAACCACCAAAGCCAGGACGCGCCACGCCACTTTCGGCCGTACTGCCTGATTTGCGGTGCGCGCCGTCTTTGCCCGGCGCAGATGCAGGCCACAACCACCAGCACAAGCCGACGATAATCAACAGGACCAACAGGCTGATGAGCCAGCGACGGGAACTACGGGGGCCAGACGATTGCATGAATAAATCAACCATTGCGGATGGGGCTTTTCAGGAGGCTGAACAATAAGCACAGATGCGTGACAAGCAAAGCGCCTTTACCGGCAATTTACTTTGTCCTTACTTTTGTTAAACAGCTGAAGCGTAAACGAAAACGGCCTGAACATATTCAGGCCGTCCAGGTATTGCCAGGTGTTACTTCAATACGGCCAATGCTGCATCGTAGTCAGGTTCCTGGCCGATTTCCGGGACCAGTTCGCTGTGCAGCACTTTATCGTTCTCATCCAGTACGACGACAGCACGAGTGGTCAGACCAACCATAGGGCCGTCAGCAATGGCAACACCGTAGTTTTCCATGAACTCGCCGCCACGCAGGGTGGAGAGATTTTTCACGTTTTCCAGACCTTCCGCACCGCAAAAGCGCGCCTGGGCGAACGGCAGGTCGGCGGAAATACACAGCACGACGGTGTTAGTCAGGTCATTGGCCTGGGCGTTGAACTTGCGAACGGAAGTTGCGCAGGTCGGTGTGTCGACGCTTGGGAAGATGTTCAGCACTTTGCGCTTGCCGGCAAAGTCAGCCAGGGTCACGTCAGCCAGATCACCGCCGACCAGCGAAAATGCCGGAGCCGCAGCGCCGACTTTTGGCAGTTCGCCATTGATTTGGACAGGGTTGCCTCTGCGAGTCACTTGAGCCATGAACTGAGTCCTTTTTCCACGGGTTGATTAGACGGAGAAGTTAACCATGAAAGTGTTGATCGACCTAGAGTGCAGGTGGTTGTTAATAAAATCGCGTTACTGCTCTGGAACGCTCGCCCCTGCGGGAGCAATCCAATTCCAGCAGATACATGGGTTTTGTCAAAAATCCCGTTTGTAAAAAATATCCAGCGAACTGGCCAGACCACTTGCAGCTTCCAGGTAGACCTTTTTGCTCAACATGTAGCGCAGGGCGATGGTATTCGCTGGTTCGAACACCCCGACGCCATAGCGCAAACTAAGTTTGTCGGTAATTTTACCGCTGGCGACGACGTTGGTTTTTTCCCCCGAGCCCGAGGTGTCCAGTTCAAAGTCACGAATGCCCAGATCCTTGGCCAGCTTGCCAGTGGTGGACTCACTGCCCGCCAGCCCTAGCGCCAAGGCAGCCTGGGCCATCATGTTGCTGTCTTCGCCCGTGTTGTTCAACGGCCTTCCCAGCACCAGGTAGGACAGCGCCTGCTCCTGACTCATGGCGGGCTCGGAGAATACCGTGGTGGTCGGTTGCTCGGCACTGCCCGATAACCGAATGCCTGCGACGACATCATCTGTTTGCCGAATAGCCTCCACATCCAGATACGGTTGATCGATTGGCCCGGCAAACAACAGCCGCGCTTTGCGAATCGTCAATCGCTGCCCATAGGCGCGATAGCGGCCATTGTTGAGGTTGAGTTCGCCGCGAGTGTCCAGGTTGTCACCAATGTGCACCCGCCCCGCGAGGTCGGCCGTCAATCCAAAGCCTGTAAAACTGAGTTTTTCCTGCCCTACCTGAACGTCGATGTCCATGGCCATCGCCAGTGGCGGCTCCCCCTCCTCTGTTTGCTGCCCAACGATCACCGTGTCGCCTGACAATTTGACTGTGGACGGCGGCAGCTCGCGAACAGTTATCGTGCCTTGGGGAATCAATACTTTGCCGGAGATACCCAGGCGACCACCCTGCATGGAGATTTTCAGGTCAGGCGCAGCTTCGAGTCTGGCATAAGGTTCAACCATAATTGGCAGACGCGAACCTTTGACGCTTAGATCGACCGCCAGCGCCTGACTCCATCCAATCTGCCCGGCCAGACGCCCTACCCCGGTATCGCCACTTTTCCAGCGGCCGTCGAGCTGAACGTTTTCTCCGGCGATCAGCGCCTGAATCTGCAAGTCCTGCACGCTCATCGGCAACTCTGGCCCGGATACCTCGCCACCACTGAGGTTTACGCTGCCGTTCACTTGCGGCGCAAGAAGACCACCAGACAAACGTCCGCTGCCATTCAAGCGCCCATTGAGCTTCTGCACCATCGGCAGGAACGGGCGGGCAATGGACAGATCAAGCCCGCTCAGGTTGAAGTCGCCACTCAAGGTCTTGTTCTGCGCCAGTGGATCAATGCGGGCGTTTACCTGCAACGTCCCAAGCTTTCCACCACGGAAATCCAGGCGACTGTCGATCAGTTTCGGGGTCAGTTTGCTGGTCAGAACCAAACTCTCGTAAGGGAAGTCCAGCCACTGATCCTTCTCCTTGATGCGCAGCGCCCCACCGCTGGTATTCACCGTAATTTGACCGTTAGGGCCAGCGGCAGGCACATCGAGTTGCACGTCAGCATTAAGCGAGCCTTTCCAGGCGAAATCCTTTGGAAGCCACTGAGCCAGACTGTCGAGAGGGAAATTCTTCAAGTGGTAACGCAGACGCGGTTCGGGCATCAGGCGCTGATCTTCACCACACAGACTGGCCGCGCCGGAGAGCCAGCAATGTGCACCAAAGTTCACCTTGCCGTCAGCCAGACGCTCGAGCCTGGCCGGTTGCTGCAATTGCCAGCGTTGACCACCCGTCTGCACATCGCCACTGGACAGCCTTCCGCGCCAGTTGCCCTTGTCGAGGTTACCGTCCAGACCCAGCGCCAGTTTTAGCAGTGGCCCCTGCAAGTCGAGCTTCATCTGCTGACGTTTGATATCGCCCTGAGCATCAACAATAAGAGTGCCCAGTTGCTTGTCGCCCACTTGAATACCGCTGCCTTTGATATCGACGTTGGCGCGCTGGGCGTTATCGAGCCTGGCGTTCACGTTCAGCGTTTTTAGTTGATTGCCTTGAAACGCTAATTGCGAGCCTTGCATGCCCAACTGGCCTTGGGGCGCGTTCAACGTACCGGCCACATCAAGGCGGCCTTTGACCTGTCCTTGCAGCCCTGGCCATAGCTGTCCCAATCTTGGCAGGTTGATATCCAGTTGACCCAGCAGACGCTGCTGGAGGCTTCCATTGCCTTGAACCCGGTTATCCCCGAGGCGCACTTCAAGCGCGCCGACATTCCACTTGTCACCCGCGCCATCAGCTTTGACCTGCAAAGCCGCAGGCTGACCACGCAGTCGTCCCTTTAGGTCCAGATCCGCGCTCAGGCTCAGCTGCTCGTTTCTGATCTGCCCTTTGCTGCGCAGCGGTCCGGCCAGCGTGCCCGGCATCTGCGCGACCCAATAGGCAGGGTCAATGGCGCTCAGGTCCAGAGCAGTATCCCAGCCGATGCCATCGGCAAATTGCAGGTTGAGGTGCCCTGTGGCCTTACCCTGCCCGGCAACCATCTCCAATTGCGGCAGGAAGATTTGAGTCAAATCACCACTGAATGGACTCACAAGACTGAACGCACCTGCCGGACCGTCAAGATTGGCGTTGAAATTCCCCAGATATTTACCGTCGGTGTAGGACACTTCCCCAGTGAATTTGCGCAAGGCCACCTGTGGTTCTTCGATCAGTGGATACAAGCGGTGCCAGGGGAAATCAAGCCAGTCGAGCTTCGCATCGGCACGAAACTCATGTTCCCAGTTCAATGCCCCTTTGAGACTCAAGTGCTGCTCGGCACTGGCATTCAGATCAAGAGCCTCGATCACTGCACCCTTGGCATCAACGCGCCCGTTGAGTGCCAGAGCCACAGGACCTTGCTCGGCAGGCAGACTGGCCGAGCCCTGTAGCTCATAACCGTTTTGAAGATCGCCCTTCGCATCCAGTAGTAACTGATTGAGTTGCAGGGTATCCGGCAATGAGCCGGTCGCTTTGAACGGTTCGGCACTGATCCTTAACTGTGCGGGCAGGTTCTCCGCCAGCGGTTGCAGTTCGCCGTCCAGCAAGCCCTGCAGATAGCCACTGCTGATGCCCTTGAGCTGCAGGGTTTTGAGCAGATCACCCTGGATATCCAGATTGAGTGTCCAGGCGCGACCGTCGATGTCAGGTAGTTTCACTAAACCGGTGGCGGACAAAGGCCACTCCCCGGACGGCTGAATCAGGCCAGCCAGATCCAGCACCAGATCATCCCGACGCGCATGAACGTTATCCAGACGCAAACCTTCTGCGGTCCAGTGCGCGGCCAGTTTTAAGTCGGCGACCTGCTCGTTGCCATCCAGTGACACACTGCCGATACGCACATCGCCCAGACGGATCGCCAAAGGCAGCTTCAGATCGGGCAACTGCAAAGGTTCGCTTTGCGCTGCATCGTTAGCCGGGGCCAGTTGCAGGCGAACCTGATCAGCGTGAAGCTGCTCGATACACAGGGTCATTTTCAGCAGGCACCCAGGCGACCAGTCCAACACCGGTTTGTCTATTTCGACTCGAGTGGCCTCTTGTTGCCAAATCAAGTGATCAGCCTGCCATTGCCCGCCCAGGCGGCCATTGAAGTTTTGCAGCTGCAAACCCGGTACGCGTGCCAACACCCATCGGCTACCCGTCTCAGTGCCCAGTAGCCCCCACAGACTGACAAACACCAGCAGCACAATGGCGACCAGTGCCAACCCAAGAGCCTTCAGCGAACGTCGCCAGTTGAACGGCTTCATAGCTCAGGCCCCATGGAAAAGTGCAGCCGAATGCCGCCGTCATCGTCCAGTGCATGAGCCAGATCCAGGCGCAACGGGCCTACCGGTGAAACCCAGCGCACGCCAATGCCGACGCCAGTCTTGAGGCTCGGCAATTCCAGCGTATCGAAAGAGTTGCCTTGATCGACGAAGGTCGCTACTCGCCATTTTTCAGCGATGGAGTATTGGTATTCGACACTGCCCGCCACCATGTAACGTCCGCCAATACGGTCACCGTCGGAGTTTTCCGGTGAAAGCGTCTGATAGTCATAACCGCGAACGCTTTGGTCACCACCCGCGAAGAAGCGAAGAGACGGCGGGATCGATTTATAGCCATTGGTGGCGTTGCCGCCGAACTGCACGCGGGCGAGAAAGCGGTGATTGTCCCAAAGCGTGGTCAGGCCCTTCAGCAACACATTGCCATGCAGCAGGTTCGAATCGGACATCAGCCCTTCCTTGGCGACTTGAGCATCGAACTGCAGGCGGTAGCCATTTTGCGGATCGATACGATTGTCGCTTCGCAGATAGGAATAGCTGACGCCCGGCATCAGCAGCGTGCTGAGGCCCGAATCATTGCCCAGTCGATACTCCTCGCGCTGCCACTTCAATGAGACAACCCGCTCCCAGCCGCTGGGTAATTTGCTGTGCCATTCCGGGCCAACCGTGAGCAGCTTGCTCAGCGTGTCAGTCCCGGCGATCTCCTCGTATTGATACCCACCTGCAAAGCGCAGCTTGTCAGTCAGCGGCGGGTCCAGCGGGATGTCATACCAAAGGCCGACGTTCTGACGCGGTGCAGACAATTCACTTTCGATGCCGTAGCTGTGGCCTTGGGGATTGACCCAGTGCCGGGTCCAGTTGGCCTTGCCCCGCGGTCCGACGTCCGTTGAATAACCCAGCCCGAGGCCCATGGTGCGAGGTTTACGTGTCTCCAGCTGGACAGTGACAGGAATCTCTTGGCCCACAGCGGCGGTCGGCGCCGCATCCACACGCACGCCCTCGAAATAGCCACTGGTTTGCATCGCCTGATTCAGTTCGGCAATCAGTTCGGAATCGTAAGGCGTGTTTTCCTTGAACGGCACCATGCGCTTCAGCAAGTCGTCATCAAAAGGCGCGTCGCCACTGAAGCTGACTTTGCCCAGCGAATAGCGCGGACCGCTGTCGTAAACCAGATCGATGTCGGCAATACCGGCAGCAGGATCGACCGAGAGACGCTGCTGGATGAACCGACCGGAGAAGAAACCATAGCGAGATGCCTGATTCAGGATCAGGCGCTTGGCGTCTTCGTAATGACCATGATTCAGCACCGCACCACTTTTCAGCGCATCGCCTTCGGGGACCCGAAATGCCTTGAGTGAAGCGGCTTCGCCTTCAATGCGTACCGTGACGTTGCGCAAATGAATGGGCTCACCCGGCTGAACCTTGATAACCAGGTGTGGCTGATTGTCTTTACCGGTCTTTACTTCACTGGTGATTTTCGCCTGGTAATAACCCAGCGCCTGCGCTGCGCGCTGCGCCTGCTCTTCGGCACCGATGCTGAAATGCTGCAGGCTGTCAGCATCACGCTCGCCGGGACTGCCCACATAGCCTTCGATGTTGGCTTTGAGCGCGGAATTGGCAGGCGTGACCTTTACATCCAGCTGTCCTTCGGCGAACGCCGTGACGCTGGATACACCAAGAATCAAACCGCTGGTAAACATTGCAAGAAACTTCATGGCGCGAATGCTAACACGGGCAACGGCTATCACTGGAACACGCCAAGCAGTTGAAATTTCATGCCTTTATGCCGTGGCTTGCAGTAAAACCTGCGGATTTGGGTGGAAAAATACGTGTTCGAGGACGGGTCCTACAGCCACTTCACCGATTTCCTCGTAACCCTGTCGCTTAAAGAACTCAAGATATCGCGCATTTCCCGTATCGAGGACGATGCCCTGGGAGTTTTCATCTTCGGCGCACCAATTATGGACAGCCTGCAACAGTTGCTCACCAAGCTGTTCACTTTGAAATTCTGGATGAATTCCGAGCAGAGGTAATACATGCACGGACTCTGAAGGCAGACACGCCAGGACTGCGTTGTAGTATTCCAGGTAACGGCGCGTGCAGTTGAAGCCGGCGCTGAGCACCATGCGCAGGCGCCACGCCCAGCTTTCGGTAATACCCAGGCGTCGCTGCGGAGGTGCGATCAGCGCTGCACCGACCAGTCGGTCATTGATGAACAGGCCGATCGCGGGCAGTTGCTGAAGAAAGTGCTGTTTGACCAATGCTTTGACTGTGGCGCGTACGCGCTGGTCAAAGCCGCTGCGTTCAGCGTTGAGCAGGTAGGCGAAACTCGGTTCGCGGCGATAGGCTTCGTAAAGCAGGGAGCGGGTTTCCCTCGAGTAACCGCTGTCGAGCTGACGCACTTCAGCCACGATGGCAGACGATTCTGGCATGGAACAACCTCTCATTAACGGCGCAGCTCGGACGGCAGCGCTCCATTGCTACAAGGGTTCGAGTCATGGCTCGCAGCCACAGTTCCAATATCCTTTTGGGATGTCTTTTGGCGCGTAGGTGCTTGGGCATCTTTGGAAGTATTTGCTAGAAGCTATGGTGGTTTGTGTACATATCCGTTGTCGGAGTCACGGCTGATATTGGTTGCGCTTTTACAGCGCCTCACTTTTGAAAGGAGCCCAAAAGTAAGCAAAAGGCTCTTGCCCACCACTCGGCACCTCGCTGTCGCTCGGTGTACCCGCCCGCAGATCCTGAACCGTGGGCCGCCGCAACGGGCCAT
>NZ_JAWHNU010000059.1:0-43592 GCF_032582135.1 Pseudomonas syringae group sp. J309-1
TCACGGACTACATCGTGCGGTTCTACAACGAGGGGCGATTGCACTCGAAACTGGGCTATGTGCCGCCCAATCAATATAAGCGGCAAGCAGCCTGACAATCACCGATTGAGGTGTCCGGAAAAAGTTGACCACTGCACGCCGCGCAGTCTCGCGTCAAAAAATACCATGGTGGGAGCCGAGCTTGCTCGCGATGAGGCTGGACGCGGTTCACTTTAGATCGCGCCCGACCTTATCGCGAGCAAGCTCAGCTCCCACAGAAAAAAGCGTGCTTGCGTCACCACCGCACTGTGCCGGGAGCACAAGCCGATCGCCTATAGATGATTCCATTCCAACAATCCGAAATATTATCTTGCGCGCAAACTATTTGCGCGATACATTTATTTCGTACTCCGTTAGCGCACTCCTTTCCAGCGCAAACAGACAAGTTTTGAAAGACCCGATCACTACGATCTTCCGACCCTAAGAGGTGACACCATGGATACGCTTTACACCGGCATCGCAACTGCAACCGGCGGCCGTGATGGTCGTGCTGTTTCCAGCGACAACATCCTCGACGTGAAACTCGCTACGCCGAAAGAACTGGGCGGCGCAGGTGGTGCAGCCACCAACCCTGAGCAACTGTTCGCTGCCGGTTACTCGGCCTGCTTCATTGGTGCGCTGAAATTCGTCGCGGGCCAGAGCAAGCGCACTATTCCGGCTGACGCCTCGATCACTACCCATGTCGGCATCGGCCAGATTCCTGGCGGTTTCGGTCTGGATATCGACCTGAATATCAATCTGCCAGGCCTGGAACAAGCGGACGCCGAGCAACTGGTTGAAGCGGCTCACCAGGTGTGCCCGTACTCGAACGCTACCCGCGGCAACGTTGATGTGCGCCTGCACGTAACCGTATAACCGCAACGGTTCCAGGTGCTGCGGAATGGCCGAAACCTGTGGGAATTCATTCGCGAAGAGGCCAGTACAGCCGACACGCTTCTGTTTGCTGATACATAGCTTTCGCGAATGAATTCGCTCCCACACAGACTGCACAAGGGCAGCCATGTTCATTCGACAAGCGCCCACAAAAAAGCCCGCATCGCTGCGGGCTTTTTGTTGAACGCGGTAAACGCTGTGCTTATTTAGCACGGCCTTTGTAGGAACCGCCTTCACGTGTATCGATCTCGATGCGGTCACCGATTTCGATGAAATCAGCTACTTGCAGCTCGGTACCGTTGGCCAGCTTGGCAGGCTTCATCACCTTCCCGGAAGTGTCGCCACGAGCCGAACCTTCGGTGTAGTCAACTACGCGCACGATGGTGGTTGGCAGCTCTACGGAAACCAGACGCTCTTCGAAGAAGATCGCTTCGCAAACGTCGGTCATGCCTTCTTCCACGAATGGCAGAACGGCTTCGATGTCTTCAGCGTTCAGCTCGTACATGGTGTAGTCAGTGGTGTCCATGAACGTGTAGGTGTCGCCGCTGATGAAGGACAGGGTCGCTTCTTTGCGGTCGAGGATTACGTCGTCCAGTTTGTCATCAGCGCTGTAAACGATCTCGGTCTTGTAACCGGTCAGCAGGTTTTTCAGCTTGGTTTTCATGATGGCGCTGTTACGACCGGACTTGGTGAATTCAGCTTTCTGAACCAGCCAAGGGTCATTTTCAAGACGAATCACGGTACCGGGTTTGAGTTCTTTACCAGTTTTCATTGCGTATATCCGAATTTGGATGGAATTTGCCGAGGCTCTGTACGAGAAACCGCTTCGCGCGTGTCACGCGAAGGTCTTTTTCGTACAGAGCCTAATCTCAAGGCCGCGTATCATACGAAACTCCACAAAACAGTACCAGCGCCGTCGCAAGATCAGCGAGGGAAGCTTGCTGCACACACCAGCTTTCAGCGTGGTTCGCGATCTCTGACCAGTGCTCAAGCAGCGCCTGCCAGCTTTCAGCGCCCTTCTCTCCCGCATTCCAGGTGCGCCAGAAGCCGCTCAACGCCTTTGCAGCCTCGGGCGAGAGCCCTGCAAGGTAGTGTTCCAGAAAGGCATCGAGCTTGACCCAATGGGCGTCATCGTCCTGTTCATAGATGTGCCAGAGCAGCGGCCGCCCCGCCCACTGCGCCCTTACGAAAGAGTCTTCGCCGCGTACCACGTTGAAATCACAGGACCATAGGAGCCGGTCGTAATCCTCCTGTCTGACGAACGGCAGTACCTGAACCGTCAGCGCTCCGCGGGTTTCCCGTGCCGCGGTTCGAAGCGAGTCGACGCCAAGCCAGCGTTGCAGATCCCCCAGAATACGGCCTTCCGGTACCAGTAAATGGTTTGCCTCGCTATCGGTCGCCAATGCGTCAAGCCAGGCTCCGATACCCGGATTTTCATACGCAAATACCGAAATCAATCGTGCGCCATCGTCAGGAGTGACCCCAAGCCCTTGCAGGAAATGGCTACGCTCTGCCTGGTTCTGTTGAAACGCCTGACGTGTGGCAAGCAAATCATGCTCTCGCAGCAGACCACCGGTAGTCGGAACAAAGCCCGGAAAGAAAAAGAATTTGCGCAGCCCGTTGGATTGCACCGATGGCAGGCCATGGCAGCCACTCACCCAATCTTCGGCGCTGAGGTATTCGAGGTTGATCCATACCGGCCGGGGTGAACATTGTGCGATAGCGTCAACGTAGTCGGGTGGCAGACGGCAGGCGAATGCCTCAACGATTACGTCGGGGATGTCAGTGGCCTCCCATTGTTTCGGCCATTGATGGACGCTGACGCCTTCGCGCCACTGCTGCGCGGCAGAGGCATCAGCGCCAGGGCTAAGGCGTACGAAGGCAGTCAGATCATCGACCCACAGGCGTACCTTCAAACCATGCTCGGCTACCAGTTGCCTGGCCAGACGCCAAGTCACGCCGATGTCGCCGTAGTTGTCGACGACGCTGCAAAAAATGTCCCAAGAGGCTTTCATGTCCGGCTCCCTGAGGCTGGATGATAAAAAACGCCGATTGTCCTTCAGACAACCGGCATGCACCAGCCTCCGCTCATGGCACAATCGCAGCATCTGCAGTCAACGCCGAGATCCCGTCATGCCCACTACCCATCGTCGCGAGCTGAATGTGTCCCTTCACCCACTGAAACTGATCGCCTGTATCGCCATCGGCATCTGGCTTGGTTTTGTCGCAGTGGCTCTGACCGGCATGCTTTTTTACAAAGCCTTGCCTGCGGCCGAAACCCAGGTCATCAACAATGCTGCTGCGCAACTAAGCGCACCGCCGGTCGAAAAACCTGCGCCCGCCACGGAAAAAACCATGTTCGAAAAGTATGAGCAAAGCCTGCGCGAAAGCGAGGCTCGCCAGGCGTGGGAACAGGCTCAGGAACAACAGCAGAAAAACTTCAACGGCCCCAAATGTAACTTCTGGATGCAGCAGGATCGCACCGCGCCCAGCGAGAAAAGCCGCGCCAATGTCATCCAGTTCTGCGGATAAACCATGAACAAGCAAGACGTGTTGCAATCGATCATCGACAAACTGGAGGTGGACCTGGATATCGCCCGGCGCGCTGCTCAGACCGCGTATGAAACCGCGACCCACGAAGAAAACATCGCCGAAAACAAATACGACACGCTGGGGCTCGAAGCCTCGTATCTGGCTGCGGGTCAGGCGCGGCGTGTGGAAGAAATTCGCCAGTCGCTGGTGCTCTACCAAAAGCTGACACTCGCGCCATTCAGTGAGGACAAAGGCATTCAGTCCGGCGACCTGATCACGCTGGAAAATCACCTTGGCGTTGAACAGCATCTGTTTCTGGGGCCTGACGCCGCTGGTCTGAAGATTCAATACGACGCACACACTGTCACAGTCATTACCGCCCGTGCGCCATTAGGCCAGAGCTTGCTGGGTAAACAGACGGGCGATGAACTGGAGATTCGCGTAAATAGCAGCAGCCAAACCTTCGAAGTCACGCAGATAGTGTGACCGGCTATTCATTTACAGGGTTGATCGCTCCAACTTTTTCTGGGTATGGTGGCTTCGTCGCCACATAAAGTGACCGGGACTACATAACCGGAAGCAAGGACTCACTAAGTAGGAGATATTTCATGACTAACGTCATTGCTTTCCCTGACGCCCATGAACGTGATCGCCTCAAGTCAAGTGACCACCCTGGGCTGAGATACCTGAACAAGAAAGAGCGACTGCTGATCGACCAGTTACGTCAGACCAGCCATGCCGGACGTCAGTACGTCTATGACTACGCAGCCATTATGTCGCTGTCCAAGCCGTTGCATCCGGATTGAGTGCCCGCGGTCTCTGAATTTGATGAGAACCCTGTGGGAGCGAATTTATTCGCGATTGGCTGATACAGTCGATACATGCCTGGCACATGCAAGGCCGCCTTCGCGAATAAATTCGCTCCCACTGTTCGTCTATTCAGCCCCGGTTCAGCCCATGACACCCTAACCCGGCGCAAGCGCCTATAGTGGCCGCACGCCCCGGTAAACTGGAATCCGTCATGAATCCCGCTGGATCTGAACACGCCCCCTCTGAACGGCACATAGCAACAGAATCGACCGGCAAGAAACCTGTCGATCATCTGCGTTTCCACAAACACCACGCGCACCTTGCCAGTACCTTTGGCAATGACGGGTTTGCGCTCAAGGCCGAGGCCTTCGCCCGCTTCTTTGGTACGCCTGCGTTCCTCGGCGCACAAACCGTTATCGTTCTACTCTGGGTGGTGTGTAACGCCACTGGCCTGACCCAATTCGATCTGTACCCGTTTATCCTCCTCAATCTGGCGTTCAGCCTTCAGTCAGCCTACGCAGCGCCTCTGATTCTGCTGGCTCAGACCCGCCAGTCAGCGCGTGACAAAGCCAATGCCGACGCTGACGCCCAGCACCGCGAAGATCTGGCAGCACAAATGCTCTCGCTGCTGGAGCAGAACACCCGCCTCACAGAACTGACCAAATCGCTCACCGAGCGTATTGAGACGCTCACCTCTGACATGCATAAGCATTTCGTGAAACGCGACCCGGTCGATTGCGACAAAAAGCCGGGCTGACTGCCCGCTTTTCAAGCGCCCTGTCCATCCTGCTCGAGTGAGAAGCCAGGTAGGCCAAGCCGTCACTTGAGTCGGACATTTTCCAGAGCTGTCGCCACTTAGTATTGCACCCATCATAAAACCAAAGGATTATGACCATAATTAAAACCGCAAAAGCCTTGTGGAGTGCACGTCATGTCGATTCAGACCCGCGATGAAAAACTCAGCCTCTGGCTGGAAGAAGAGCGAGCCATACGAGAAAGCCTGGGCGCAGCGGGCACAATGCGTCTAGCCGATGTGGCCCTGTTGGAGCCCAGGGAGTTCTTCGAAGGCATTGGTCGTGGCGACCTGCCCTGTCCGCCCATTGGCGAGCTCATGGATTTCACTCCGCTGCGCTGGTCGCCGGGAGAGTTCGTTTTTCAGGGGACGCCCGATGAGCGTCATTACAATCCTTTGGGTAGCGTGCATGGCGGGTACGCGGCAACGCTACTGGACTCATGCATGGGTTGCGCGATTCATACCCGTCTGAAAAAAGGTCAGGGCTACACCACGCTGGACTTGCGTATCAGTTACGTAAGGGCACTGAACCACTCAGTCGGACCGGTGCGCGCGGAAGGCAAAGTGATCCATATCGGTCGTTCAACTGCATTGGCCGAGGGTCGGCTGTATGACGTGGATGACCGGCTTTACGCCATTGGCAGTACGACCTGCATGATTCTCAATATGGATACTTGAGTGGGAACGACCTTTTACCGAACAACAATAACCACCTGATTTGCAATACGTTTTCTGTAGGAGTGGCCGGGGTGGCGCTCCACACTGCTCGCGATAGCGTCAGCACAGACGATAAATTCATCAACTGGCAGACCGAATCGCGAGCAAGCTCACTCCTACAGGGGCCGTGTTTACTTCGCGACATCGTATCCTACGACCAAAATCTTGAACCCTCCACGCCTTCTACTGACCAACCTGACAAGCCCATTCGTGACGCACAGGCAAATATCCCTTTCCCGTTGCACTGTTTTTCTCCGCAGTCCGAGCCGGGATACTGGGCTCACGTCTTGTTTGTTGAATCAATTTGAAGGAGCACCACGCATGTCTATTCCAGCATTCGGCCTCGGTACTTTTCGCCTCAAGGATCAGGTTGTCATCGACTCTGTAACCAATGGCCTTGAAGTGGGCTATCGAGTCATCGACACCGCTCAGATCTATGGCAACGAAGCCGAAGTCGGCAAAGCCATCTTCAACAGCGGCGTGCCTCGTGAAGAGTTGTTCATCACCACCAAAATCTGGACCGACAACTTCGCCGCCGACAAGCTGATCCCGAGCCTCAAGGAAAGCCTGGCAAAACTGCAGACTGACCACGTGGATCTGACACTGATTCACTGGCCTTCGCCAGAAGGCAAAGTCTCGGTCAAAGAGTTCATGACGGCTTTGCTGGAGGCCAAAAAGCAAGGCCTGACCAAACAGATCGGCATCTCCAACTTCACGATTGCGTTGATGAAGGAAGCCATTGAAGTGGTCGGTGCAGAGAACATCGCCACCAACCAGATTGAGCTGCACCCGTACCTGCAAAACCGCAAGGTGGCTGATTTCGCCAAACAGCACGGCATTCAGATCACGTCTTACATGACCCTGGCCTACGGTGAAGTGCTGAAGGATCCGGTGATCGAACAGATCGCCAAACGCCACAATGCTTCCACTGCACAAGTGACGCTGGCCTGGGCGATGCAACTGGGTTACGCGGTGATCCCGTCGTCGACCAAACGCAGCAATCTTGAGAGCAACCTCAAGGCTCAGGATTTGAAACTGAGCGATGAGGACATGGCACAGATCGCAGCGCTGGATCGCGGCCACCGCCTGACCAGCCCCGCGAGCCTTGCGCCGAAGTGGGATTGATCAGCGTCTGATTGGAATGCAATACCTGTGGGAGCCGGGCTTGCCCGCGATAAGGTCGACGCGATCTAACAGAGATTCGCAGTGTCCTTATCGCGGGCAAGCCCGGCTCCCACAAGAGATTTCATTTCGATTCAATGAGGTGTGCTTACCCCACCGCCAACAACCGCTCCAGCACTGACTGATCACGCCCCGCCCGCGCCACATTGGCGTACAGCGATTCGGCGATTTCATCGGCGCGGATTGGCAGCACCGATAACAAGGTGTCGCTCAACCCGTGACTGGACTCGCAGAAACCCTGCATGTAGATCGAGGCTTTGCAGCGGCTGTCGCTCTTGATCCGATAATCACGACTCACTTCAAAGTCCCCCAGATACTCACTTAGCGGCTCCAGCAGATGACGGTGCAACTGACGCTCGTAGCCGGTGGCCAGGACCACTGCGTCGTAGTTCTGCACGCTGCTTTCACCATTGGCGAGATTACCCAGCACCACTTCAATACCGTTGGCGGTTGCTTTCGCGTTCTGGACCGAGGTCAGGTTGCGGAATGTATGACGTGCAATGCCCGAGACTTTCTGGCGATAGAACACACCGTAGATGCGCTCGATCAGATCGATGTCCACCACTGAGTAATTGGTGCTGTGGTATTCGCGGATCATCTCTGCGCGCTGCATGCCGTTCTGGCTGAACATGAGATCGGTGAACTCGGGTGAGAACACTTCGTTGACGAAAGGACTGTCGTCAGCAGGCTTGAGGGCCGAACCGCGCAGAATCACGTCCACCTGCACCGACGGGTAACTGTCGTTCAGGTCAATGAAGGCCTCGGCCGCACTCTGCCCGCCGCCAACAATCGCGATGCGCATCGGCTTGCCATTGGCGCAAGCTTGCTGAGCCATGGATTGCAGGTATTTGGAATGGTGAAACACTCGTGCGTCGCCCTTCATCCCGGAGAAAGCCTCAGGAATACGCGGCGTGCCACCAGGGCTGACCACCACCGAACGAGTGGTGCGCACGTGGTTCTGGCCTTGCGTATCACGGGAGATAACGCGCAACGCCTCGACCTGCTGTTTGTGCAGCACCGGCTCGATGGCGGTGACTTCTTCGCCATAGCGGCTCTGTTCGTTGAACTGTGCTGCCACCCAGCGCAGGTAGTCGTTGTACTCCATCCGGCACGGGTAAAAAGTGCCCAGGTTGATGAAGTCCACCAGGCGACCGTGCTGCTTGAGGTAGTTGACGAACGAAAACGGGCTCGTGGGATTACGCAGCGTGACCAGATCCTTGAGGAAGGAAATCTGCAGTTCGCTTTGGGTCACCAGAGTGTTGCCGTGCCAGCGGTAGTCGGCCTGTTTGTCGAGAAACAAAGCATCCAGCGCACCCTCCCGCTCGCCCCGTTCCTTCAGGGCAATTGCCAGTGCCAGATTGGATGGACCAAATCCGATACCGATCAAATCGTGAACCACGGCAGATACAAGAGCCTGTGTCATTCCAGTGTCCTCGGGAGATGTTGCCCGCTCGTCAATCAATGGCCAGCAAGGTGGCCTGTTGCAGTAGGAAACGAGGACAGAGAAACAAAATTTAACGATTGGGCCGAGAACGGGGCGACGAGGCAGAGGGACAGGAAAGCCGGCCCTGCTGTTATGTGATGCATATTCTGTAGGAGCTGCCGAAGGCTGCGAATGCATCAGGCCTGACACACCGCTATCGCAGCCTTCGGCAGCTCCTACAGGAATACGTTTCCATTCAAATAATTGCGCTATTTTGAGCCAGAAGCGGCTTAACGCAACTCCCCGCGCAACAACGCCACCTGTTTGCGTGCCGCTGCCTGGGTCGATGCCTCCCCGGTCAGCGCTGGCCCGGCGACGACGGTCACCCTCGACCACAGGCGGCGGAACAATCTTTTGCCCGGCGCACGGCTGAAAAAGCTGCCCCACAAGCCCTGCAGCGCCATCGGGATGACCGGCACTTGCGTCTGTTCAAGAATGAGCTTCATGCCACTTTTGAACTCATCAATCTCACCGTCGCGAGTCAACTTGCCTTCTGGAAAGATGCATACCAGTTCGCCTTCATTCAGGTATTGGGCGATTTTTTTGAATGCCTGATCGTATATCTGCAAGTCCTCACCACGCCCGGCGATAGGGATAGTCCCGGCGGTGCGGAAAATAAAGTTAAGCACAGGCAAGTTGTAGATCTTGTAGTACATGACGAAACGAATCGGCCGCCGCACTGCGCCGCCGATCAACAGGGCATCAACGAACGACACGTGATTACAAACCAGCAATGCCGCACCTTCGTCTGGAATATGGTCGAGATTCTCGTGCTTGACGCGGTACATGGAATGGCTGAGCAGCCAGATCATGAAGCGCATGGTGAACTCGGGAACAACCTTGAAGATGTACACGTTGACCGCGATGTTCATCAACGAGATGGCCAGGAACAGCTCAGGAATCGACAGCTTGGCCACGCTGAGCAGCAAGATCGACACAATCGCCGACACCACCATGAACAGCGCATTGAGAATGTTGTTGGCAGCAATGACCCGAGAGCGCTCGCGCTCCAGGGTACGGGACTGAATCAGCGCATACAGCGGCACGATGTAGAAGCCACCAAAAATCCCGATGCCGAGAATGTCCAGCAGCACCCACCACGCCTGACTGAAACCAAGGACGCCCAGCCAGTCATTAGCCATCACGTTCTGCGGCATTTGTCCGGAATGCCACCACAGCAACAGGCCGAACACCGTCAGGCCCATGGAGCCAAACGGCACCAGACCGATTTCTACCTTACGTCCGGACAGGCGCTCGCAAAGCATCGAGCCGGTCGCGATACCGATGGAGAAGACGGTCAGGATCAGCGTCACCACGGTTTCGTCGCCGTACAGCCACTCTTTGGCGTAGGACGGGATTTGCGTCAGGTAAATCGCACCGACGAACCAGAACCACGAGTTACCGACAATCGAGCGCGAGACCGCTGGCGTCTGACCCAGTCCCAGACGCAAGGTGGCCCAGGTCTGAGTGAAAATATTCCATTCAATTTTCATCTGCGGCGTAACCGCTGCGGCCCGGGGAATGCTATGGCTGGCGATGTAGCCCAGGCTCGCCGTCAACACCATCACGCTGGCGACAAACATCTCGTAATGAGCGGTGGACATGATGATACCGGCGCAAATGGTCCCGGCCAGAATCGCCAGAAAAGTACCCATTTCCACCAGCCCGTTGCCGCCGACCAGTTCTTCTTCACGCAGGTGTTGCGGCAGGATCGAATACTTCACGGGCCCGAACAGCGCCGAGTGGGTGCCCATGGCAAACAACGCCACCAGCATCAGCCACAAGTGCCCGAACAGAAACCCCACCGATCCCACCAACATGATGCCAATCTCGGCCAGCTTGATCACACGGATCAACTTGTCCTTGGCGTACTTCTCACCAAACTGTCCGGCCAGGGCAGAGAACAGGAAGAACGGCAGGATGAACAGCAACGCACACAGGTTGACCCAGATAGAGCGATCACCGTCGATGTTCAGTTTGTAGAGAATGGCCAGAATCAGCGATTGCTTGAGGATATTGTCGTTGAATGCCCCGAGGGACTGTGTGATGAAAAACGGCAGGAAACGACGCTTTCCAAGCAAATTGAACTGTGACTGATGGCTCATCGTCCGCGATCCTGAATGGCAACGGGCACATTGAAGACGTTACAGGACGTAATGTCGATAGGATGTTTCGGAATGTTGTGGATTTGGAGGTCAATTCAGAATGGCGCAGATCCTGTGGGAGCGTGGCTTGCCCGCGATTCAGGCGCTGTGGTTGCCCAGACAGACCGCATCATCGTTTATCGCGAGAAGCTCGGTTCGTATCCAGACTACCTAATTGAAATACATCCTGTATGAGCTCACGAGCACAGCGAGGCAGCGATGGCAGTTTGTCTGATACACCGCTATCGCGGCCTCGCGGTGCTCGTGCGCTCCTACAGGTCCATCGTTTGGCGTGAGACAGCGCAGTGTGATGAACACAGGGGCTGCTCCTATCAAACATCACTCCAATAATGGATTTGAAACGCGGACCTTGTAGGAGCTAACTTGTTGGCAAAGCGGAATTTCTGACGATGCGGGTCCGACGTCTCGCCAACAAGTTGGCTCCTACAGGGTCATCCGTTTGCTTAGCGACAGCGAGGTGTCAGGGATACCGGGGCTGCTCCCACAGGAATCAACGGCATGTATGGACAGTGCTTGCCCGCCATAAGCGCCCCAAGTGCCCACATCCAGCCACTCTTCCCTTTCACGACTAAAGTAGCTCCTGCTCCCCCGAACCTTCATGCGAGACTAGCCAGCTTGTTCTTGAGGCTCTGAATGTCTATGTCGCTGTCCACCGGGCTGATTGCGGCCGTCGCTCTGGCTTATATGGCCGTCATGTTTGCCATCGCCTTTTACGGTGACCGGCGCAGCACGTCGCTGCCGCCCCGGCTGCGCGCGTGGGTGTATAGCCTGTCGCTGGCGGTGTATTGCACCAGCTGGACGTTCTTCGGCGCAGTTGGTCAGGCCGCCGAGCAGTTATGGTCGTTTCTGCCGATCTACCTCGGGCCTGTGGTGCTGATGCTGCTGGCGCCGTGGGTGCTGCAAAAGATGGTGCTGATCAGCAAACAGGAAAACATCACCTCGATTGCCGACTTCATCGCTGCACGCTATGGCAAGTCGCAATCCCTGGCCGTGGTGGTTGCGCTGATCTGTCTGGTGGGCGTGCTGCCCTATATCGCCCTGCAACTCAAAGGCATCGTGTTGGGGGTGAACATCCTCATTGGTGCAGTCGCGGACGCCACAGGAACCCGGGCCCAGGACACAGCACTCATCGTCTCGCTGGTCCTCGCGCTGTTCACGATTGTCTTTGGCACGCGCAATCTGGACGTCACCGAGCACCATCGCGGCATGGTCATGGCGATTGCCTTCGAAGCGCTGGTCAAGCTGTTTGCCTTCATGGCAGTGGGCGCGTTCGTGACCTATGGCCTTTATGACGGCTTCGACGACCTGTTCAATCAGGCCCTGATCGCGCCACGGCTTGAGGAGTACTGGAAGGAAACCATCAACTGGCCGTCCATGGTGGTGCAAACCGGCGTGGCGATGATGGCGATTGTCTGCTTGCCACGGCAGTTTCACGTCACCGTCGTGGAGAATATCGATCCGCAAGACCTGCGCCTGGCCAAGTGGGTGTTCCCGGCCTATCTGGTCCTCGCGGCGCTTTTCGTAGTGCCCATCGCCCTGGCCGGACAAATGCTCCTGCCAGACTCGGTGCTCCCGGACTCGTTCGTGATTAGCCTGCCGCTGGCGACGACTCATCCGTCACTGGCCTTGCTGGCGTTCATCGGCGGTGCCTCAGCGGCAACAGGCATGGTGATCGTGGCGAGTGTCGCGCTGTCGACGATGATCTCCAACGACATGCTGCTGCCTTGGCTGCTGAGCCGAAAAACGGCTGAGCGCCCGTTTGAGGCGTTCCGTCACTGGATGCTGTCGGTGCGCCGGGTCAGCATCGTGGTCATTCTGCTGCTGGCCTACGTCTGCTATCGACTGCTGGGTTCGACCGCCAGTCTGGCAACCATTGGCCAGATCGCCTTCGCCGCCATTACGCAGTTATCGCCCGCGATGTTTGGTGCACTGTGGTGGAAGCAGGCCAACCGCCGGGGTGTTTTTGCCGGATTGGGGGCCGGGATTTTCCTGTGGTTTTACACCTTGGTACTGCCGATTTCTGCCGAAAGTCTGGGATGGCCGCTGGAAACATTTCCGTTGCTGGCCTGGCTGCACAGCAACCCGTTGGGGTTGCCGATTACGCCGCTGACCCAAGGCGTGGTGCTGTCACTGGCGGGCAACTTCATCCTGTTCGGCTGGGTGTCGGTGATCTCCAAGACCCGGGTTTCCGAGCACTGGCAGGCCGGACGTTTCATCGGTCAGGACGCCAGCGTCAGCACCGGCAACCGGCCGCTGCTGGCCGTGCAGGTCGAGGATTTGCTGAACCTTTCCGCACGTTTCGTGGGTGAAGAACGCGCCCGACAAAGCTTCATCCGCTTTGCCTATCGTCAAGGCAAAGGCTTCAACCCGAACCAGAATGCCAACGGCGACTGGATCGCTCACACCGAGCGCCTGTTGGCCGGTGTGCTGGGCGCCTCATCGACCCGCGCCGTAGTGAAAGCCGCCATCGAAGGTCGCGACATGCAGCTCGAAGACGTGGTGCGCATCGCCGATGAAGCCTCCGAGGTCCTGCAGTTCAACCGCGCCCTGCTCCAAGGAGCCATCGAGAACATCACCCAGGGCATCAGCGTGGTCGATCAATCGCTCAAGCTGGTGGCGTGGAATCACCGCTATCTGGAGCTGTTCAATTATCCCGAGGGGCTGATCAGCATTGGCCGCCCGATTGCCGACATCATTCGCTACAACGCCGAACGCGGGCTGCTGGGTCCCGGCGAGGCGGAAGTTCACGTGGCCCGGCGTCTGCACTGGATGCGTCAGGGCCGTGCCCACACCTCCGAGCGGATGTTCCCCAATGGCCGGGTGATCGAACTGATCGGCAACCCGATGCCTGGCGGTGGTTTCGTGATGAGTTTCACTGACATCACAGCCTTCCGCGATGCCGAACATGCGCTCAAGGGCGCGAATGAAAGCCTTGAGCAACGGGTCGCCGAGCGTACCCACGAGCTATCACAGCTGAACCTTGCCCTGACCGAAGCCAAGGGCACAGCCGAAGCGGCGAACCAGTCGAAAACCCGCTTCCTGGCAGCCGTCAGCCATGACTTGATGCAACCACTGAATGCCGCCCGCCTGTTTTCCGCGGCGCTGTCCCATCAGGACGACGGCATGTCCGCTGAAACCCAGCAACTGGTGCAGCATCTGGACAGTTCGCTGCGTTCGGCCGAAGACCTGATCAGCGATTTGCTGGACATTTCCCGCCTGGAAAATGGCAAGATCACCCCGGACCGTCAGCCTTTTGCACTGAACACGCTGTTTGACACACTGGGCGCCGAGTTCAAGGCGCTGGCCCAGGAACAAGGCCTGGAATTCCGTTTAAGCGGCACCGCGCTGCGGGTCGACAGTGATGCCAAGTTGCTGCGACGCATCCTGCAGAACTTCCTGACCAATGCGTTCCGTTACGGCAAAGGCCCGATACTGCTCGGCGTGCGCCGTCGTGGCACCTACCTGAGTCTGGAGGTCTGGGATCGTGGGCCGGGTATTCCGGAGGACAAGCAGCGGGTGATTTTCGAAGAGTTCAAACGTCTGGACAGTCACCAGACCCGCGCTGAAAAAGGCCTGGGGCTGGGCCTGGCGATTGCTGATGGTCTGTGTCGCGTACTGGGCCACACGTTGCAAGTTCGCTCATGGCCGGGCAAAGGCAGCGTGTTCAGCGTGTGCGTGCCACTGGCTCAGCACCAGACAGCTCCAGCCAGCGTCGTACCCGACGCAAACCGTACCGCGCTGACCGGGACGCAAGTGCTGTGCATTGATAACGAAGACAGCATTCTGATCGGCATGAACAGCCTGCTGACTCGCTGGGGCTGTCAGGTATGGACTGCCCGCAGCCGTGAGGAATGTCAGGCGCTGCTGGATGAAGGCGTACGCCCGCAACTGGCACTGGTGGATTACCACCTGGACAATGGCGAGACCGGCACCGAGCTGATGGCCTGGTTGCGAACGCGCCTGGGCAAACCGGTACCGGGCGTCGTGATCAGCGCCGACGGCCGCCCCGAACTGATCGCTCAAGTGCATGCTGCCGGGCTGGATTACCTGCCCAAGCCGGTCAAGCCTGCGGCGTTGCGGGCGTTGTTGAGTCGGCATGTGATGTTGGGGTGAGGTCTGCGCATAAGGCTGGACGCGTTTCACTTTAGACCGCGCGGACCTTATCGCGGGCAAGCTCTGCTTCCACAGGTCCCACTCGATTTACTTTGCATCTCAGCTTGCAGGCAAACATAGAATCTCCCGCATAGGTCCAATGCTCTTCGAGGCGCATTTAATCTTGAGTTGAAATGCCGTCCCCTGTGGGAGGCTTGCCCGCGATACATAAGACGCAGCTAAAAGACAGACCGCGTCATCGTTTATCGCGGCCAAGCCTCGCCGTTGATGGTCCGCAGAGCAAGCGGTGAGGCAAACGATTATGAGAAAGGAATACCGATATACATATTTCTCATTTGACAATCATTATCATCAAGCCTAATTTGTTGCCCGGTGTGTAGGGGGCTTCCCTACGAAAGCTGCATCTGCCCAATTGCTGCAAGGTGATTTCCATGCCGGAACAACTATCCACAAGTACGTGCGATTCACCGCTTCTCCAGGCGTTTGTCGAAAACCGCCTGATTCTGGTCAAGATTGCCGCCCGCATTACCGGCTGCCGATCACGGGCGGAAGACGTCGTACAGGACGCTTTCTTCCGACTGCAGTCCGCGCCGCAGATCACGTCGTCGATCAAGGCCCAGCTCAGTTACCTGTTTCAGATCGTGCGCAATCTGGCGATCGATCATTACCGCAAACAGGCGCTTGAGCAGAAGTACTCGGGCCCCGAGGAAGAGGGACTCAATGTGGTTATCCACGGCGCGTCTCCTGAAACCTCGCACATGAACTTCACCACCCTGGAAACCATTGCCGACGCCCTGACCGAACTGCCTAGCCGCACTCGCTATGCATTCGAGATGTACCGGCTGCACGGCGTCCCGCAGAAGGACATCGCCAAGGAACTGGGTGTTTCGCCGACACTGGTGAACTTCATGATTCGCGATGCGCTGGTGCATTGCCGCAAGGTTTCCCTGCAAGAGGCTCGCGCTGTACGTCGCTGAACGCTGAACCTGTAGGAGCTGCCGAAGGCTGCGAAAGCGTTTTCACTGACCGCCCCAATCGCAGCCTTCGGCAGCTCCTACAGGGACGGTGCACGACGTAAACCGGCGTTAAGCCCAATCACACCGCTCAAAAAACCGCTGCCGGTCCAGCGTCATCAGCGCTGCCCGCTTATGTGGGAAATCGAATTCCTTCTCCTTCTCGAACCCCTGCCCTTGCATATAGGCAATCATCTTCCCGTTGTCGGCGCGCGGTTCTGACACCAGCCGCTGAGTGCGCTCATCATCGAGAAAAAGGTAATGCACCAGTGCCGAGAGCCAACTGGCGACTTTATGTGGGCCCCGGTGGCTTTCTTCGCCCACGAGCATGTGAATCCCACGGTCGTATTCGCCAGGACTACAGAACGGAGCGATGCGATCTTCCAGCGCCCAATAGGCCTCGAAATAAGCAAAGGGTTCGTCGTCAAAGCAGCCGATCAAGGTCAGTGTATGAGGGTCGGCAGCCTGCTTTTCCAGGTACTCTCGATGCTGCTCCAGCGATCCGCCCTCCTGCCAGAATTGCAGAACGCGAGGATTATTTTGCCAGCGATTGAAGCGCTCAAGGTCCAAATCGACATCCAGAGCGCGCAGAGAAATCGAGGTGCCGAGACGGGCATCAAAACGTCGATAGACTTCGCCGACAGGCTTGGCCGGGCGAATCAACGGCATCGCCGTCGCGGGTAATGACTGAGGCATGCTTTGGGCTCACGAATAAAGGGCTGATTCAATGAGAAAACGTACTCGGGGTGGGAAAATTTAATGCGAGGCTCTCAGCAAGCACCTCAGCTTGAAATGTGGAGTCGTAGCAGGCAACTTTTTGGCGAGAAGGATTACGCGGTGTGTCAGTTGAATCGTCTTCGCGAACAAGTTCGCTCCTACCGTGGGCGTGGTGTTCACGCCGTTCGGGTGCTCGGTGGAACACCACTCCGGTCGCTCCAGAGTGCGCGACCGCTGAGGAAATTTACGCTCCGCGCACGCCTCATCCATGTAAAAATGTCGACCAACATATCAAGGCCAAAAGTATCAGGAGGATTGCATGCGGTACGCGCACGATCACAAAGCCCAGACTCACGAACGCATTCTTCACGAAGCCTCGGCACGCTTTCGTCGCGACGGAATTGGTGCCACCGGGCTGCAGCCACTGATGAAAGCATTGGGGCTGACCCATGGCGGCTTTTACGCGCATTTCAAATCCAAGGATGACCTGGTCGAAAACGCGATGCGCTGTGCGGCGGACGAAGCCAACGAGCGCACCAGACAAGCCTTCGAACAAGAGAATGGCCTGAGCGTCTTTATCGATATGTATTTATCCGAGGGACATCGCAATGCGCCCGAGAAAGGCTGCCCAATGCCGACCATGGCGTCGGAGCTCGGTCAGCGCGGCCAGGCCAGCCCGATCGCCGATGAGCTGATCGAGTCGCGTCTGGCGTTGCTGCAAGAAGCACTCGGCGGGCCGGATGCCGACGCACAAAGCGTGGTAATGCTGTCCGCTCTGGTCGGCGCTTTGATTCTGTCGCGCAGCACTCAGGATCCGGCTCTTTCAGCGCGAATCCTGGACACCACACGTGACTTTCTGAAACAGCAGAACACCGAGTCCTGATCAGTCCTGCCAGCGCTTGAACAACACGCTGGCATTGACGCCACCGAAGCCAAAACCGTTCGACAAGGCGTATTCGATGGCCATGGTCCGCGCTGCGCCGTGGACAATATCGAGACCGGCTGCGGCTTCATCAGGATTGTCGAAATTCAGGGTAGCCGGAGCGATCTGATCGCGAATCGCCAACGCCGTGAAAATCGCCTCGATCCCACCCGCAGCGCCCAACAAATGCCCGGTCGCCGATTTAGTCGACGTCACTGCAATCGAGTGTTGATCGCCAAACAGTGCCTTGATGGCGGCCATCTCTCCTTTGTCACCGACCGGCGTGGAAGTGGCATGAGCATTCAGATGCTGAATGTTCTCCGGGTTGATCCCCGCCTGACGAATCGCCGCCCTCATGGCCCGCTGAGCACCACTGCCATCCTCCGGTCCAGCCGTCAGGTGATAAGCATCCGCACTGGTGCCATAGCCCACCAGCTCTACAATCGGTTTAGCGCCCCGGGCCAAGGCGTGTTCCAGCGATTCAATCACCAGAATCCCGGCGCCCTCGCCCATCACAAAACCGTCGCGATCCCGGTCAAAGGGACGCGAAGCCCGCTCTGGCGTGTCATTGAAGCCACTGGACAAGGCCCGGGCTGCAGCGAAACCTCCCAGGCTGACCCGATCAATCGCCGCCTCCGCCCCACCGCAAATAGCAATGTCCGCTTCACCACAACGGATCATGCGCGCTGCATCGCCAATGGCTTGTACACCCGCAGCACACGCTGTCACCGGAGCGCCCAGCGGTCCTTTGAAACCATGCTGAATGGAAACATGACCCGCCGCCAGATTGACCAGAAACGAGGGGATCGTAAACGGCGACAGACGCCGCGGCCCACGGCTGTCGGTGGTGCGCACCGCATCGGCAATCGCCCCGAAACCACCAATACCCGAGCCAATAATAGTCGCTGTACGCTCTTGGGCTTCTTCGCTATCGGCGACCCAGCCCGCCTGCGTAATCGCCTCTTTGGCAGCAGCGAGGGCAAACACGATAAAGCGATCCATCTTCTTTTGCTCTTTGGCGGGCACCGCGCTGTCGGCATCGAAACCGGCTTGAGGATCGTCAGCCATCAGCGGTACGCGACCACCCACCTTGCCGGGCAGATCGGCAACGACCTCTTCACTGAGCCGAACAATGCCGGAGCGCCCTTCCAGCAAACGCTGCCATACGGCTTCGACGCCAGTGCCCAGAGGCGTTACCAGCCCCATTCCCGTCACGACGATTCGTGGACCCTTCATAGTGATCTGTGCCTCGGTGTTCAAGATTTGACGCCTCTTGCGTGAGTGGTGCTCATTCTGGAATCTCCAATTCGAATACCATCTTTATATTACATGCGTAATTCAAATCATTGTATGTCGATCAGCATTTGATGTGTCAAGAAGGCCAAAAGGATCAGGAGGACTGGCGCTTGTCAGGTTTAGCAGATGGTGGAAATAAAAGCGGGGCTGACAGGAAGGCCGGTCATGGACCGGCCTGATCAGAAGGAGTTAACGAAGGTTACTCGACCGCGAGTCTGTCCCGGTTCTTGTCCAGAAGGGCTTTGCCAATGCCTTTGACTTCAATCAACTCGTCCACCGAGGTGAACTCACCGTTGGCTTCGCGATAGGCAACGATGGCTTCAGCCTTGCCTTTGCCGATGCCCGACAGTTGCTTCTGCAGGGTTTCCGCTTCGGCCGTATTGATGTTGACCCTGGGTGCCATCTGCTCCTGCATGGCAGCTGGGGCCATGGGATTATTCTTTTCCGCAGGCATTGCCGGTGCAGCGGTTACAGCAACCGAAGCACTGGTTAAAAACGCGAATAACAACGAGGAAAGAAAAGCTTTACGCATGTGGAACACTCCGTAACATCATGATTGAGTGCGACATTCCTTGAGTCGCCACTCAAACCTAGTTCAGGGTCTTGAGGTGTCAATTGAGGCAAGGGTGACCAGTTATTACACTTGCAAGCGGTTAAGAGAATTCATTACCCGAACCCCTGTTATCGGGTAACAAGAGGCGACAAACTGCTTCTGATGCAACAACGCGAGACGCATCGGTTTGAAGCGCACCTGTTGGAGCGAGGCACGCCCGCAAAGCACATGACGGGGCGCGATGGGTGATTTATTCAGGCCCAATGGTTGCTCAAAGACTTACGACCGTAGACAGTGCGATATGCTCTACCTCATGACTAAAGTGCTCGATCAAGGCACCTATGACGATTTGACCGCACGTACAGATGCCTTCAAGCGTATGGCCGTACACCTCCAGGACTTCTTTTCAGGATAGATAGATGTTCAACGATAAGACCATTCTCATCACCGGTGGCACGGGGTCGTTCGGCAAGAAATACGTTCAGACTATTTTGAGCCGCTACACGCCCAAGAAGTTGATCATTTTTTCCCGTGATGAGCTCAAACAGTACGAAATGCAGCAGACCTTCAATGCCCCGTGCATGCGCTATTTCATTGGTGACGTACGAGATAAAGAACGCATGGTGCAAGCGATGCGGGGTGTTGATTTCGTTATTCACGCCGCGGCACTCAAGCAGGTGCCTGCCGCAGAATACAACCCGATGGAATGCATCAAGACCAACATTCATGGTGCTGAAAACGTTATCCATGCAGCGCTGGAAAATAACGTAGAGCGGGTGATTGCGCTATCTACCGACAAGGCTGCCAACCCGATCAATCTTTACGGTGCAACCAAGCTCGCGTCCGACAAGCTTTTTGTCGCCGCCAACAATATGTCCGGGGGTCATCGCTGCCAGTTCTCGGTAGTTCGCTACGGCAACGTGGTCGGGTCGCGCGGTTCGGTTGTACCGTTCTTTGAAAAGCTCATCGCTTCCGGTGCTGACTCCTTGCCGATTACCGACGCACGCATGACGCGCTTCTGGATCACGTTGCAACAGGGCGTGGACTTTGTGTTGAAGAACTTTGAACGCATGTATGGCGGTGAGATTTTCGTCCCCAAGATTCCGTCGGTGCGCATTACTGACCTCGCTGAAGCCATGGCGCCGGGCATGCCACAAAAGGTTATCGGGATCCGTCCTGGCGAGAAGCTGCACGAGATTATGTGCCCTTCCGATGACTCGCACCTGACCCTTGAGTTTGAAGATCACTACGTGCTGCGCCCGACCATCACATTCTACAGTCGCACCAACGACTTCACCGTGAACCAGTTGGGTGAAACCGGTGTGCCTGTGCAGCAAGGGTTCGAATACAACTCCGGGACAAATCCGCAGTTTCTCGATGTGGCTCAGGTTGTCGAGTTCAACAAGTCCGCCGAGGCCTGAAGAATATGATCCCCTATGGCCGTCAGGACATTACCCAGGCCGATATCGACGCCGTGGTTGGCGTTTTGCAGTCCGACTTTCTGACCCAAGGGCCAATGGTCCCGAAGTTTGAGGGCATGATTGCCAACTACTGCAACGCGAAGCACGCACTTGCAGTCAACAGTGCGACGTCCGCACTGCACATTGCCTGCCTTGCGTTGGGGCTTGGGCCGGGCGATCTTTTGTGGACCACACCGGTGACATTCGTGGCTTCTGCCAACTGCGGATTGTATTGCGGCGCGCGGGTGGATTTCGTTGATATAGACCCGCGTACCTACAACCTTGATGTCGCAGCACTTGAGCATAAATTGCTGGAGGCTCAACAGAATGGCCAGCTGCCGAAGGTATTGGTTGCGGTGCATCTCTGCGGCCAGCCTTGTGACATGGAGCGTATCCATGCACTGTCGCAGCAATTCGGGTTTCGGGTCATCGAAGATGCATCCCATGCCATTGGCGGCAAGTATCAAGGCCTGCCTATTGGTAACTGCCAATACAGCGCTATCACGGTTTTCAGCTTTCACCCGGTGAAGATCATTACCACCGCAGAAGGCGGGATGGTCACCACCAATGATGCGCAACTGGCGCAGAAAATGGGGCTGCTGCGCAGTCACGGTATTACCCGCGATCCAGAGCAAATGACCCACGATGCCGACGGCCCGTGGTACTACCAGCAGATCGATCTCGGTTTCAATTACCGAATGACCGAGCTGCAAGCGGCGCTGGGCGTAAGCCAGATGGACCGACTTGATGACTACGTTGCACGGCGGCATGAGCTGGCAGCACGTTATCGGGAGTTGCTGGCTCACTTGCCCGTTACGCTCCCGTGGCAGCACCCGGAAGGCTATTCAGGTCTGCACTTGTTCGTCATTCGCTTGCAGCTCGACAAACTGGCCGTTACGCATCGTCAAGTATTCGAATCTCTGCGTGCTCAGGGTATCGGCGTAAACCTGCATTACATCCCCGTACACACGCAGCCGTACTTCGCAGCAATGGGCTTCGCGCCCGACGCCTTTCCAGAAAGCCAGAAATACTATCGCGAAGCCATCAGTATTCCGATGTTCCAGACCATGACCTTCGATCAGCAGGATGAAGTTGTTGCAGCCCTGAACAAGGCGCTCATCCCATGAAACTGGCGGTGATCCCGGCTCGCGGTGGCAGCAAGCGTATTGCCCGTAAAAACATCAAAATGTTCTGCGGCAAACCGATCATCGCCTGGTCGATCGAGGCAGCACTTCAGAGTGGCTGCTTCGATCACGTTGTCGTGTCCACCGATGATGCCGAAATAGCGGAAGTTGCCCGGAACTATGGAGCGACCACGCCGTTCATGCGCCCGGATACGTTGTCGGACGATTACACCGGCACTATCCCGGTGGTGGCCCACGCCGTGCAGTGGCATCTGGATAGCGGCATTGCCGCGACTCATGTGTGCTGCGTCTACGCGACGGCGCCCTTCGTCAGGGCTGAGGATCTGCGGGCAGGTCTGAATGTGCTGGAAGAGACCGGCAGTGATTATGCATTTTCAGTGACCAGCTACCCCTTCCCGATTCAGCGCGCCATACGCCTTGATGAAGCCGATCGCGTCAGCATGTTCAGCCCGGAACATTTCAATACCCGCTCCCAGGAGCTGGAAGAAGCTTTTCACGACGCAGGCCAATTCTATTGGGGCAAGGCGAGTGCCTGGCTGCAGGGCAAAATTATGTTCAGTCAGGATTCTGCAGCTGTGAAGCTGGCCCGCCACCGCGTTCAGGACATCGATACCCTTGAAGACTGGTTGCGCGCGGAATGGATGTTCAAGGCGATGAATGCTGTGGATGGGGCAAAGTGAAGCCGATGAGGGTCATGTTCAGGGTCGATGCCTCCCTTGAAATGGGTAGCGGCCATGTAATGCGCTGCCTGACATTGGCTAATGCCCTCAAGGAAAGAGGCTCCGTTTGTGAGTTTCTATGCCGAGAGCATCCTGGAAACCTGATTGCGCTTATTCGAGATCAAGGGTTTCCTGCCTTTAACCTGGGAGCGCCTTGCTCTGAAGTATCGGCTCATCCCGGCGCCCAGTATCTTCAATGGTTGGGGGCCACTCAGGAGAGTGATGCATCGGCGTGCAAGAGCGCTCTTGGGGATAACCCATATGACTGGTTAATCGTTGATCACTACGGCATCGACTATCGCTGGCAGTCGCTGCTTGAATCTCATTACTCAAGGTTGGCCGTCATCGATGATTTGGCGAATCGCACCCATCGTTGCGATGTTTTGCTGGACCAGACATACGGACGCCCCCAGTCGGACTACGAGGCATTGGTGCCTGGGGAGTGCGAAATACTGACTGGCAGTCAATACGCCCTGCTTCGCCCGGACTTTTCAAGACTGCGAGAAATGTCACTCGATCGGCGTAAAAACAGCGAACTGAAACGTATCCTGATCAGTCTCGGTGGGGTCGACAGCAACAATGTCACGGAGCGGGTTCTGGATGGCTTGTGCGAAAGCCCGCTCCCCAAGGATTCTGAAATCGTTGTCGTGATGGGGACGACTGCTCCGTGGCTGGATGCCGTTCGCAAACGGGCAGCGCGCATGCCCTGGAGCACCGGTGTCCTTGAGAACGTTTCGGATATGGCCAGTCAGATGTGCGCTGCCGATCTGGCCATAGGCGCTGCTGGATCTACGTCCTGGGAACGATGCTGTCTTGGCCTGCCTACGCTGGTGCTGATATTGGCCGATAACCAACGATATGCCGCCTCGTTGCTGTCGTCTGCGGGCGCAGCTCACCTGCTGTCGTCTGAAGAGCAACTTGGCGATCAATTATCGCAGTGCATCGAACGTGCGCTCAGTGATCCTGGCTTTCTGAATAACATGACCACTGTAGCTTCGGGGATTACTGACGGTGCAGGTGCGAGCAAGGTCAGCAGTATTCTGGAGCGACTGACGGGTGTGGAGATAGCGCAGTGAACAGCCTGGGGATGTTGAGAGCGATTCGTCAGGATGAACTCGAACGCGTACTGACGTGGCGTAACGCTGAAAGCGTTCGGCGTAACATGTATTCACGACACCTGATTTCTACCGCTGAACACCTGAAGTGGTGGAACTCGCTTCAGGGGCAATCGGATCGACGTTATTTCATGTATGAGTGCTCGGGCGTTCCATTGGGCGTCGTGGGATTTAGCGATCTTGGAAGGGTTGATGCCGTTGGCACATGGGCGTTTTATGCCGATCCAGAAGCGCCGAAAGGAACGGGCAGCAAAATGGAATTCCTGGCATTGGATATGGCGTTTGGCGAGCTCGCCCTGACCAAGCTCCGATGCGAAGTCCTGGAATTCAATACTGCCGTGCTCAAGCTGCATCAGAAATTTGGATTCAGGATTGAAGACGTCCCGCCTAAGCAGCATCTGTACGAGGGTGAGCAAGTGGGCATCGTGGAGTTCGGTTTGTTGTCAGCGGAGTGGCAGGAAAAGCGTCCGGTTATTCTGGAGAAGTTGGTCAAGGTGTTTGGGGAGAAGTCATGAGTCCATCGATATCCATAGCAGGCCGTACCATTGGTGTGGAGTCTTCTCCCTATATCATTGCCGAGCTGTCCGCCAATCATAACGGCAAGCTGGAAACAGCACTCAAGATCATTGAAGCTGCCAAACTGGCGGGTGCGGATGCCGTCAAGTTACAGACCTATACGGCAGATACCATTACCCTTAATAGCGATGCTGATGAGTTTAAAATTCACGGCGGGTTATGGGACGGCGAAACGCTTCATGGGCTGTATCTTCGCGCTCAGATGCCGTGGGAGTGGCACGCGCCGCTGTTTGAACATGCTCGTAAAGTAGGCATTACGCTATTCAGCTCGCCATTCGATTCAACGGCTGTCGACTTGCTTGAAGATCTCGGCGCGCCTGCCTACAAGATTGCTTCATTTGAAGCTGTAGATCTGCCGCTGATCAAATACGTCGCCAGCACCGGCAAACCCATGATCATCTCCACCGGGATGGCCGATGAGCAAGAGATTGCCGAAGCCATTGAAGCAGCGCGTGCCGGAGGCTGCAAAGAACTCGCCATTCTGCACTGTGTCAGTGGTTATCCTGCGCCTGCGGAAGACTACAACCTGCGTACCCTCCCCGACATGATGAAGCGCTTCGGGTTGGTGACCGGTCTCTCGGACCATACACTCGATAACACCACTGCCATTACCAGTGTTGCCCTGGGCGCATCGATCATTGAGAAGCACTTCACCCTCGACCGCAGTGGCGGTGGTCCAGACGATAGTTTCTCCCTGGAACCTCATGAGCTGATGGCGTTGTGTCGAGACAGCAAGACGGCCTGGGCTGCGTTAGGTCGTGTGGACTATGGTCGTAAAGCCAGCGAGCAAGGCAACGTCAAGTTTCGTCGTTCGCTGTATTTCGTGAAGGATCTCAAGGCCGGTGAGATGATCAGTGCGGATGCTGTGCGTAGCGTAAGGCCTGGCTTTGGGATGGCACCGAAGTATCTGGATCAGGTCATTGGCTCTGTCGCTGGAGTGGACATTGCCATGAATACCCCGGTGCGTGCCGAGCATGTGAAGTTCAAGTAGTCATCGTCTTTGGAGGCCCACCGGAATGCCCTTTCAAAGATTCCGGTGTCGCTGCTGATAACTCCAATCCACGATGTCGCCGTCAGGGGCATACCCGTTCACGGTCTCCATGAGTATTTTCCTGACCCGCGCATAGTCATCTTCCGCAACAGCAATGAGCAATTGGTCCAGATAATCCTTCATCTTCTCCCATGAAAGATAATCTTCATTGGCACTCATGATCATCGGATGCTGCGTGGAGACAACGTTATCGCCAATCAATAACTCTTCGTAAAGTTTCTCTCCGGGGCGCAACCCGGTGAACTCGATAGAAATATCGCCCTGCGGATTCTTCTCGGATCGAATGCTCAGCCCGGACAGGTGCACCATCTTTTCCGCCAGGTCGACGATTTTGACGGGCTCGCCCATGTCCAGCACAAATACATCACCGCCCATGCCCATCGAGCCGGCCTGGATGACCAACTGCGCGGCTTCAGGAATAGTCATGAAGTACCGGGTGATCTTGGGGTGAGTGACCGTAAGCGGTCCGCCGGACTTAATCTGTTTGTGGAATAACGGGATAACGGATCCGGACGAGCCCAGCACATTGCCAAACCGGACCATGATGAAACGGGTTTTGTTGACCTGATGAATATTCGAGGTATCACCAAACATGACCGGTGATAGCTCTCGACTTAACGCTTGAAGGGTCATTTCGGCAAGTCGCTTTGTTCCTCCCATGACGTTGGTAGGACGCACAGCCTTGTCAGTCGAAATCAGCACGAAGTTGGCAACCCCGGCTTGAAGGGACGCTTGAGCCGTATTAACCGTGCCCAGCACATTGTTGATCACACCTTCGGCGATATTGTGTTCAACCATCGGCACATGTTTATACGCAGCCGCATGGTAAACCGTGGTCACGTTCCAGGTTTTAAGGGTGTCGTACAGCTTGGACTGGCTGCGCACTGAACCAAGAATCGGCAGCAGCTTTACCGGCAAGGTCCTGCTTTGAACAAAGGCCTCCAACTCGGAAAAAATGGTGTAGAGATTAAACTCGCTATGATCGAACAGGATAAGAGTAGTGGGTTCCAGTAACACGATCTGGCGGCACAGTTCCGATCCAATCGATCCTCCGGCCCCAGTGACCAGAACCGTCTGCCGCTTGATGCAGCGCTCAAGCAAGTGATCCTGAGCAGGCACCGGGTCACGCCCCAGAAGGTCAGCGATGTCCACTTCCTGAAGATCGTCGACTTTTACTCGCCCCGCCGCCAGATCCATGAACCCTGGAACGCTTCGGACGTGGAGAGGGAAGCCTTCGAGAAATCCTAAAATCTCACGCCGACGCCCACGCGTCGAAGAGGGAATGGCCAGCAGGATTTCCTGAGCCCCGGTCATTTCCATCATTCGCTGAATATGCTGAGGCTTGTAAACCTGAAGCCCGGAAATGATCCGGTTAGTGATGGAACTGTCATCATCGATAAACGCAACAGGACGCATGAGGCGTCCCATTCGTAATGCCGCCACTAATTGATTGCCCGCTGAACCCGCACCGTAGATAGCAACTTTGAGGATGCCATCCTCCCGATTGCTAAAGGGTACATGCTGCGACGCTGCGAACCAGTCGCCAAGGAAGTACTGACGCATGGCAAGACGCAAGCCGCCGATCATGACCAGGCTCAACCACCAGTAGTTGAACATGATGGACCGTGGTACCAACGGCTTGTGATTGCTGTAGACATAAACCAGGCAGCCTAGAATCAATGCAGAAAGGCTGACCGCTTTGATGATAGCGATGAGGGCATCGTTACCGAAGTAGCGCATGACGGCCCGGTAAAGGCCCATTCGAATGAAAAGCGGGATGGCGACAATGGGGGCGCTGATAAACAACCAGGTGTGTGAGTGCAGAGGGTTAATCAAATCGTCGGCGCCAAGCCGCACGAAAAATGCCATCCACAACGCAGCCCACACCAGGACAATATCAGTGGCTACCTGAATGATTCGTTTTTGACGGCGAGGCAGCGCTAACAGGAATGCTCTAAGTTTTTCCATAGTCCCCTTCAGTCCCCTTGATCAGCATCCTGGGTCATCTACGCAACCTGCAGAACATCAGGCGAGGATGAAGTCGTTACGAGTTATCTCAAAAACTATAGAACAACGCCATCAATTATAGAGCCGCGTCGTTAAATTTCATGTTGAGGGCAGACTGTTTGTAGCCGAGGTTCGATAAGCGATCTAAACGTAGCCTAATGCCATGTATATCCATGATCTCATGTATTCCCCCCCCGCGCTCGGTCTTACTGGGGGTCAGCACGCGTCTCAAGGTAATTCCAGTCAACAATGTCACCCTCTGGGGCGTAACCAGTAACCAGGTCGCCTAATACACGCCTCACATCCGGATAGTCGTCTCTTGAAACCGCATCGAGAAGTAACTCCAGTTGCTCCTTGAGCTGGCTCCAGGGCAGGAAATCTTCCTGAGCACTCATGATCATCGGGTGGCGCGTCGAGACGACGTTATCGCCGATCAACAACTCTTCATAGAGTTTCTCACCCGGCCGCAATCCAGTGAACTCGATAGCGATGTCACCGTGAGGGTTGCGCTCGGATCGAATACTGAGCCCGGAAAGATTGATCATTCGCTCGGCGAGTTCAATGATCTTGACCGGGGCGCCCATGTCCAGCACGAAGACTTCCCCTCCCCGCCCCATGGAGCCTGCCTGTATCACCAACTGAGCGGCTTCAGGAATAGTCATGAAATAGCGGGTGATAGCCGGGTGCGTCACGGTCAACGGACCACCGCTCTTGATCTGTTGGTGAAACAGTGGAATGACCGAACCTGATGAGCCAAGCACATTACCGAAGCGCACCATCGTGAATCGTGTCTTGTTGACTTGAGAAACATTGCTGCTGCCACGAAACAGTACCGGCGCAACTTCACGACTGAGGGCCTGGAGAACCATTTCTGCAAGCCGCTTGGTACTGCCCATTACATTGGTCGGACGCACAGCCTTGTCGGTAGAGATCAAAACAAAGTTGGTGACACCGGCCTGCAAGGCAGCCTGTGCCGTATGCAAAGTGCCCATGACATTATTAAGCACGCCTTCGGCAATGTTGTGTTCAACCATCGGGACATGCTTATAAGCCGCAGCGTGGTAAACCGTGTCCACGCCCCAGGTATTCATCACATCGACCATTTTGCCGAAGTAACGAACCGAGCCGAGAATAGGCAATACTTCAACGTCCAGCGAATTCCTCCGAACCTGCTGGTCCAACTCCCCAACAATGCTGTAAAGATTGAACTCGCTGTGATCGAGCAGCAGAAGCTTGGTGGGCTTGAGCATCAGGATCTGGCGACAGAGCTCAGAGCCGATTGAACCGCCGGCTCCCGTGACCATTACGACTTTGCCGGTGATACAGTGCTCCAGCAGATCATCCTGCGCAGGCACAGCATCGCGACCGAGCAAGTCAGCGATATCGACCTCCTGGATGTCATCGACCTTTACCCTGCCGCTGGCCAGATCCGCGAGGGCTGGAACACTGCGTACGTGCAGCGCATAGCCTTCCAGATATTCGAGAATCTCTCGACGCCGAACTCGTGTGGTTGATGGCAAGGCCAGGAGTACTTCTTCAGCGCCTGTCGCGTCGATCATCTGCTGAATATGCCTGGGTTTATAAACCTGCAATCCGGCAATGGTACGCTTGGTGATCGTGTCGTCGTCGTCGATGAAAGCCACAGGTCGCATAGCGCGTCCCATACGCAACGCAGCGACTAGTTGATTGCCAGCTGAACCCGCGCCATAGATCGCAACTTTAGGCAGACCATCATTGCGTGAAGCAAAAGGCACATGCTGGGCGGCCATGAACCAGTCGCCCATGAAGTACTGGCGCATGATCAGACGCAAGCCGCCGACCATCACCAGGCTCAACCACCAGTAATTGAACACGATGGAGCGTGGGACGATTATCTTCTGGTCGCTGTACCAGTACACAAAAAAGCCTACCAGCAACGCCGAAAGGGTTACCGCCTTGCATATGGTAATGAGCGCATCATTGCCGAAAAAGCGCATCACCGCTCGGTACATGCCAAAACGGATGAAGATGGGAATGGTCAGTAAGGGCGTTGCGATGAAAAGCCACAAGTGGGCGGTGAGGGCCGAAAAAGCAACCTCAAGCCCGAGTCGCACAAAAAACGCTAGAGCGAGTGCCGCCCAGATAATGGCGACGTCGGCACCGACCTGCAGCATTCGTTTGTTTTGGCGCGAAAGACCGAGCATTCGCGAGCGCAAAGACATTTTCATCCCTCAACCACACTAATCCATACGCTATTGTACGGACTGTCGTTGGACCGCGCTTAGTTGAAAACGACCTTTGTAGCATTTTTATTACAGACGGTTGGCATCATTGGATTCAAGCCCGCCCGCCCCTAGCACTAGAGCCAGTGCCAACAACGGTACATATGCAATGACCAGCAAGGTTGCACCATCAAATCCCCAGATGCCTGTCGCCATGGCCAGCGGCAGCAGCCAGAACACGTTGATAGCCATCACTCCCAAGGTAACCGGCAAATGCCGACCAAAACGACGTGATGCAAACTGATAAGCATGGGAGCGATGCGCCTCGTACACCTTGTCACCGCGTACAAGTCGGCGAATGAGTGTTGCAGTTGCATCGACGATAAATACGCCCAGCAAAATCAGCCAGCTCCATAACAAGGACGGCTCAGCCCATGCGGCCTGCAGCGAAAGAAGCCCGATGATGACGCCGAGAAAGCCGCTACCGGCATCGCCCATGAAAATGCGAGCGGGTGGGAAATTCCAGAACAGAAAGCCTGCTACGGCAGCAGCCAGCAACAGCGGTAAAACGATCAACGACCCATGGCCTGAAAGAACATAGATCAGACAGGCACCCAGGCACACGCAAATCGCCTCGACACTGGCGATGCCATCGATGCCATCCATGAAGTTATAAAGGTTGAGCATCCAGACCAGATAGAACAGCGTCAGGACATGCCCTATCCAACCGAGGTCGAACGTCGCACCGAACAGACTGAACGGCGGCAGGCCGCCTAACCAGTAAAGCCCCCAGATCGCGGCACTGAAATGCCCAAGCAACCGCCAGCGCGCCGCAATGTGGCCGTGGTCATCGAGGAAACCCAGAATCGCAACGACCAGGCCAGCACCGCTCAGGGCAAGCGGCGCATGCCAGGCCCCGGGGGTTTCAAACTGCATCACCAACAGCGCTAATAAAAAACTCAGGACAATGGCGACACCCCCGCCCCGAGGCGTGGGCAAACTATGGGAGCTTCGCGCGTTGGGAATGTCCATGAGGCTACGTGCCAATGCGTAACGCCGTAATACCCAGGTGAGCCCCGCCGATAACAAAACGATCGCAGGCACCCACCAGAAACTCAAATCCATCAAGCGGCTACATCCTTCGAAAAACGGCCATTCTATACGGTTCGTACTCAGGAGCGGGACTGCAACCATTGCCTGGCACTGTCGCGCAATGCATCGGCCGCACTAATCTCGGGTTGCCACCCCAACACGCTACGCGCCTTACTGGCGTCTACCTGCAACGAACCGCACAGTTGCTGGCCCAGCCCCTTACGGCCAAGCAAAGCAAGACCGCTGCGCAACACCGAGACCGGAACAGGAAGACGCCTTGCGCGATGCCCCATGCCCTGCGCCAGAAACTCAACCAATTGAGTCGTCGAAACATCCTGCCCATCGGCGATCACGAACGTCTCATTGGCAGCCGCTGGATGCGTAAGGCAAAGCTCAAGAAACCCCACCAGATTTTGCAACGCGATCATGCTCCGGGCATTACGAACGCGGCCCAAGGGCAGCGGAAACCTCTTGCCAACAAGTCCTAGCAGACGGGCGAAGTTGCCAGGCGCATGACCCGCGTAGACCAGCGGCGGACGGACTATCACCAATTCCATGGGTTGACCTGCCACCAGATCCCGCAATGCCAGTTCGGCTTCAAGCTTCGACTGGGCATAAGCCTGCTGCGGCTGGGGAGTGGAAAGCTCAGTGAAAGGTTGACCAGGTTGGGTTTCAGGACCGTTGACACCAATGGAACTGATGAATACAAATCGTCGAACCCCCGCTTCCATTGCCTGACGGGCCAAGGCCAACGTGCCTTCGACGTTGACCTTGCGAAACTGCTCAAGCGGATCCGCTTCTTCCTCGCGCAGGACGTGGGCTCTGCCTGCGGTGTGAATCACCACGTCACAATGGGTTAGCGCGGCGGACCAGTTGGTATTGCGATCAATACTGGCGACTTGTATCCAGTTTTCAGCGCCGTTATCAGGGCGACGTGATGTGCCGCGGACACCTAACCCCTTGGACTGGATACGATCAAAAAGGGAGCGACCGATGAAGCCGCTTGCGCCTGTGATTAAATAGGAAGACGATTTCATAGCGGACTCAAAGTCGTAACTGGCAATCATAACGACGAATGATACCGCTACTCAGCAAAAAATGAGGGGTCGAATCGACAGTCGAGAAATCCAGTCACCTTTTAGAGGCTTCTATCTACATTCCACTCCGGTTACCATCGACAACTGGTCACTACGCCGTTTTGAAGCAAACTCCAGCACAGTAAACCAGCGAGTAAGCGAAGGAATCGTCAAAAAAACGGAGCAGCCAAGCCTGTGACTCAGGCAAGTCGGACGCTACGTTCACTTGCGGACATCATTTAAATTTATCAATAGGTACAGGAAGACGGAATGGAAATCGCGGTAATTGCTGAAATCATCGTAGGTCGACTGGAAAGCCTTCGAAAAGAGATACAGCAGCAATGGACGACGCCCGAAGGGACGAAGACCCGCCATTTCGTAGTCGACGAGCTACTGCCTCCGGATACCGTGCGGGCTATCTATGAAGCCTTCCCGCGCAACGCAGAAGGTTTCTTCGATAGAGCATCGTTTCGCGAGAAAAAGAAAACACTAACCGACTTGTCGCAGCTACCGACGATTCTTGCGGCAATTACCTATGCAGTACAACACCCGAATGTCGTATCAAAGGTCGCTGAACTGATAGGTTTTGAACATATCCAACCAGACCCAAGCTTGTACGCTGGGGGGCTTTCAATGATGTTTAAAGGGGACTTTTTAAACCCACACATTGATAACAGCCATGGCGCTGACCGCAACCTTTACAGGCGTCTTAATCTGCTCTACTACGTCACTCCAAATTGGGAGCTTAAAAACGGCGGCAATTTTGAGCTGTGGGACACTGAGGTAAAAAAACCCCATATCATTCCTTCGGTATGCAACCGACTGGTTGTCATGGAGACTAATAAAGACTCCTGGCACTCCGTGAGCCCCATTATTGAAGATGTTATCCGCTGCTGCGTCTCTAACTATTATTTCTCAAAACAATCTCCAGACAACACAAACTACTTTCACGTGACTTCGTTCAGCGGCAGACCAGAAGAAAAAGGACGGCGTGTGTTGGGATTTTTCGACAATAGACTTCGAAATATTCTCTCCAAGACGTTGCGCATAGGACGCAACAAATCACTTGTAAACAAGCGCCCCTAATAGGGCTTCTTACATAGGGTTAGGGTTAAGGCTAAGGTAAGATAAACCCGTATGCCCGAGAGTACGTTTAGACCTCAAAACACTGCCGACCGGCCTAAGACTGCGAGCGCTCATTCAGGTTGGGTAAGACCTCAACTCAATGGGTGTCGAGAAACGACTGCTCGAAAGCGGACGAACATTCTTGGTCCGCTCTCCCCTCGAGGTGGTGCCCGCGCGCTACTACCCATTGAAATCCTCGCCAGAGGACTGATCGATCAGCAAAGGTTGCTGCCTGAAACGGCGCGCAAAATCAACCCAGCGCTCAGGACCACAAACCGAAGAAGGTACCCCCATCCTCTAAGTCGTCGGCCTACCTAAGAACCAGACCCGGGAAGACGAGCCAAATCACGAGGTCACCAACGCGAGTCCTTCACGCTTCGTTCCTGTAGTGTGAGGTGATCATGATAAAGCGCACCTATCGTAAAATAATTGACAGGGATATAATGGCGTCTTTTTTGTGACGCATGCTCTTGACAAGGTTAGGGATTCACAAAAGTCAATCTGTCAAAACGCCCATAAAAGCAGGGAAGAAATGATTTCGAAAAGTGAGCAACATAAACCGCTTGTGATTGACCTTGATGGCACTTTGCTGAAATCTGATATGCTGTATGAGTGTTGTATATTATTTTTGCGCAACAATCCGCTAAAATTCTACCGCCTTTTTATCTGGCTTTTCCAAGGTAAAGCCATGCTTAAGAAGCATCTGGCCGAAGCGGTAGATATTGATGTCGCCGTTTTGCCTTACGACGCAAAGGTATTAGAACTTATAGCGACAGCCAAACGCTCAGGCCATACAATAGTTTTGGCTACGGCAACGCATATATCTCTTGCCAAAGAAATTGCCAACCACCTAAATATTTTCGATGATGTTATAGCGTCAGATGAAACAACCAACCTCAGCGCTCACCGCAAAAGAGATGCACTTATTGCTCGTTACGGGAAGAAGGGCTTTGACTATGCGGGAAACTCTAGCGAGGATATTGTTGTTTGGCAAGCAGCAAGCGCTGCGTATGTTGTAAATGCCCCTTCCAATGTGCTAAAAAAAGCAACAGAAGCAGGAAATATTGCAGAGGTAATAACAACCAACGAATCCACACCCAAGGATTACCTCAAAGGCCTTCGTATCCATCAGTGGTTGAAAAACATACTTATTTTTGTCCCGCTATTGGCGGGCCACGAGTTGACGAACACTCCAATGCTCGCCCAAGCGTGCATTGCATTTTTGTGTTTCGGACTGTGCGCTTCAAGTGTGTATGTACTTAACGACCTACTCGACTTGCAAGACGACCGGCATCACTCGAAGAAAAAGAACCGTGCATTTGCTTCGGGAAAGATACCGATTAAACACGGAATGTTTATATTTCCAACGTTACTATTCATTTCTTTTATTCTCTCAATTTATTGGCTATCACCCGAATTCATCATAAGCCTAGTCATCTATTACATAATTACACTTATGTACTCCTTGTACCTCAAACGCCAAATGACCGTGGATGTGATCACGTTAGCATTTCTGTATACAATACGCATTATTGCCGGCGCCGCAGCCATGGGCTTAAGCCTGACATTCTGGCTGCTGACATTTTCGATGTTTGTGTTCTTGAGCCTGGCTCTGGTGAAGCGATACGCCGAGCTTAATGACGCTAGAGCACGCGGAGAAACAGAGAAAACAAGAGGCCGTGGCTACTACCCAGCTGACCTTGAAATGATCTCTTCACTAGGTGGGTCCGCTGGCTACCTTTCCGTCATGGTATTGGCGCTTTACATACATGATAACGCTACCACTTCGCTGTACTCACATCCGCAAATTATATGGCTTGCCTGTCCAATTCTTCTGTATTGGATAACCCGCATGTGGATGCTCACACACAGGGGGCAAATGCATGAGGATCCAGTTGTTTTTGCAGCGAAAGACAAGATTAGTCTCATTGTCGGCGTGCTGTTCGGTCTTGTCTTCTGGGTGGCAACATGAAAAATGCGACCGCACGATCATGGGGAAGATTTCCAGCATGTGATCAGCGCCTTCACAGTGTCGAATGGCGTGCAGAACTCGAATCAACGAGCATCCGACTGGCTAATACATTTGGAGACACGTTGGTCTTCGGCAACGGAAGGAGCTATGGCGACAGCTGCCTCGCCGTCAGCGACAACGTTCTATACACGCGAGCGCTTGATCGCTTGATATCAGCCGATTGGGCGTCCGGTGTAATTAAAGCAGAAGCAGGTATTACACTAGGTCAGATTCTAGATATCTGCATTCCGAAAGGATGGTTTTTGCCAGTGACCCCAGGCACCAAATTTGTCACGCTAGGCGGCGCGGTAGCTAACGATGTTCATGGTAAGAATCATCATGTCAAAGGTACATTCGGCAGGCATGTGAAAACCCTAGGGCTAATTCGAAGCCGCGAAGGACGAATGATCTGTTCCACCAACATGAACGCTGAATACTTTTCAGCAACGGTTGGAGGGCTAGGCTTGTCAGGCATTATAGAATGGGTCGAAATACAGCTTTCCCCTATTAAAGCCAGCCAAATAAATACGTGCGTCCAACGATTTGACTCCATTGACGACTTTTTTTGTTTATCAAATGAGCTTGATCATTGTAACGAATATAGCGTGGCATGGGTCGACTGCTTGGCAACCGGAGATCGCACGGGCCGTGGCGTTTTTATAGTGGGCAATCACGCAGAGTATGGATCACTGGAAATAGCCGCCTCAAGAAAGATAACAATTCCAGTAACACCCCCATTTTCAGTAGTGAACAGGCTCAGTTTAAATTGCATGAACGAGCTGTACTGGCGACGTCATCCGACGACCCAAAAATCGATAAGGACTTCTTATGATCCTTTTTTCTATCCTCTGGACTCGATCAATTCCTGGAATCGGGCTTACGGTACAAATGGTTTCCAGCAGTATCAATGTGTGATCCCCGAGGATGACGCGCCGTATGTAATACGTCGATTGTTGGAAGTTATTTCCTCTTTCGGGGAAGGTTCATTTTTAGCGGTGCTAAAGCGCTGCGGTGATATCGCGTCACCAGGGCTGCTTTCTTTCCCAATGAAAGGAACGTCACTGGCGCTAGACTTTCCTCAACATAAGAATCTGGCACCGCTATTTGATACGCTTGACTCAATTGTAGCGGAAAGCAACGGCAGGCTTTATCCCGCGAAGGATGCTCATATGAGCGCGAGCCAATTCAAAATAGACTACCCAAATTGGGAAATTGTCGAGCGGCTGCGGGACCCCATACTCAAGTCAAAGTTTTGGAAGCGAGTCACACTGTGAAAAGAATATTAATCGTAGGCGCAACATCAGCCATCGCACGATCATGTGCTCGGGAATGGGCTATCACACCAGCCTCTTTCTTTCTTGTGGCGCGAAAAGATGCCGAGCTTAAGGCGACTGCAGATGACCTGATAGCGCGAGGTAGCAAAGTAGAGACCTTCAACATGGACGTTACCGACGTAGCGTCTCATAAACAGATGCTTGACATGTGCGTAAAGTCAACTGGCCAGATTGATATCGCTCTGATCGCGCACGGCACGTTGCCGGACCAGCAAGAATGCCAAACCAACGTTGACAGGTTGATTAACGAATTTAATATTAATGGACTGTCGACAATAGCCCTGATGACCGTCATCGCGAATCATTTAGAACTTCAAAAACACGGTAGTTTGGCAGTCATCTCGTCAGTTGCTGGAGACCGTGGACGCCCGTCAAATTATCTTTACGGTTCTGCAAAAGCCGCAGTCAGTGTATTCAGCGAAGGCCTACAAGCCAGAATGTATAAGTTAGGCGTTAGCGTAAGCGTTATCAAACCCGGCTTTGTCAATACGCCAATGACCCAACACCTATCCCTGCCTAAACTTTTGCTTGCAGAGCCACAAGAGGTAGCAAAGGCTATCGTGGCAGGCATCGAAAAAAAGAAAAATGTCATCTATACGCCATCGATCTGGCGACTGATCATGTTAATTATTAAAACGATTCCGAATTTTATTTTTAAAAGGATAAATTTGTGATCGCTGAAAAAAACAATAAATTTGAGAAACTATTAGTACTCTTATTAGTACTACTGTCGCTTTTTATAGTCACACTCGCGGCCTATGGAGCAATAGCAAAATATACCACTGTGCCGATTTGGGATATGTGGAACGGCTACTTGGAGTTTTATACCAAAGTTGAATCGGGCCAGTGGGGTGCATTTTGGGCACAGCACAATGAACATCGGGTGTTCTGGTCACACTTGCTATTCTGGCTGGACCTGAAAGTGTTCAACGGAGTGGGCGGCTTTTTAATATATGTAAACTTCCTCCTGATTACTTTCGCAACTTATATATTTTCCAACTGGGCATACAAACGAATAGGCTGTGAAAGCTCAAAAACCTTCAGAATAAGCGTACTCGCTATGTTGACAGGGTGGTTATTTTTCTGGAGCCAGGAAAATAACATTACTTGGGGATTTCAGAGCCAGTTTTTCCTGGCTCAGCTAATACCACTGGCGTCGATGTATGCATGTTATTTAGCCAGTGAGAAACGGTCAGAAAAAAAACCATTTGCAATCGCCTGCTTCTTGGGTGTTGCTTCAGCAGGCACAATGGCGAATGGCGTAGCAATACTACCTATCATGGTAGTCTACGGCATCATGAATAACTTTGGCTTTCGAAGAAATATAGTTCTGGTGGCCCTAACCTTCATAACTTTAACTACTTACTTTACCAACTATCATTCAGTGGTAGGTCACGGTTCAATTGCCGAGTCATTGAAAAACAACCCTTCCGGGTTGTTGTATTATGTACTCATCTATATTGGAAGCCCTTTCCATTACATCGCAGAAGGTCAAAGCCTTCTATTTTCCGCGCTGATGGGCGCCGTGCTGATATTGTGCTCTACGCTTTTTCTCTACACAGGAATCACTGGTAAAAATGATAGAGCGTCAACATTAGCGCTGGTTGGGTTTATCTTATACGTCGGCGCTTCAGCTTTTGGCACCGCAGGAGGACGACTGATCTTCGGTTTGGACTCAGCTTACGCCAGCAGGTACACAACACCGGCAATTATGGCTTGGGCTGCACTCTTTGTGCTGTCCATCCCAATGTTGTCGAGGTTGACGATAACGTTCAGAGCGGGTTTCTATACCGCGGGTATTGCCTTTCTATTGATGTTACTTCCGGGGCAGCTGAAATCACTAAACCCTGTCTATGATCAGGTTTACAATCAAGAAGTGGCTGCGCTGGCATTGGAGCTTCGTGTCGAAGACCAGCTTCAAATTGGTGTGATTTTCCCTTCAGCTGCTTGGGCACTAGATATCGCCAAAGTGCCTTCGGAACAAAATTTATCAGTCTTTAGCGTCCCATTTATCAAAAACATGCATAAGTCGATTGGCAAGCAAGTGGAATTCCCGCAAGCCTCAACATGTCTCGGCCATATCGATCAATCTTCGTCTGTTGACTCAATGGGTTTTTCGAGGATTACAGGTTGGCTCTATGACACCACTGGCCAATGGTTCAATAGAAAAATCACTTTACTTGATCAGCAAAACGTAATTATTGGTTATGCTATAAGTGGCGCCTCTAGACCCGATGTTGCAGCGGCAGTAACTACTGACGCGATTCATTCTGGGTTTAAAGGATACATCAAAACCGAGAAACTCGGCGGTGTCGTTAAAATCGTTGCAGGCAACAACATTTGTTCACTGTTCGCAATTGCGCCGCACGAACCGTTTTCAAACCATAAAGAAATAGATGACGACACGGAGCATCTTGTCAACGCGTCTCAAGTGGCAACAAGAATAGCGGGCACAGATGCATCTCTCGGACGCAACCTAAAACACAAAAGACTTGAAAATGGCGAACAGCTTATTGCGAATCTAAAGCGCGGCCAATTCATACTTTATCGCAGCAGCGCAATGACATCTAACTTGAGTATGAACATACCTGTAACAGGTGGTGAATCTCTTCCGCTGCCATTGGCGCAATCGTGGGTCAAATTAAAATTCGACAACCCTGACTTGCCATCTACCTTCGATTTGAAACTGAATAATAATTCAGACAATCCAGATTATTGGATTGAAATCTTGGTTGGCGACAAATAACAATTGTTTTCAGAGATTTTTATGAAACATAACAAAATAGTTATTCCTGGTGGTGCTGGATTGGTTGGGCAGAATCTAGTAGCACGACTGATCGGCAAAGGCTATACCAATATTGTTGTGCTTGACAAACACCTTCAAAACCTTGAAGTCTTAAGAAAATCTCAACCGACAATCACCGTGGAGTTTGCGGATTTGTCTATCAAGGGAGCTTGGGTCAAGCATTTTGAGGAAACACATACCGTAGTAATGCTGCAGGCGCAGATCGGAGGGCTGTTCTACGACGAGTTCAAAAAAAATAACGTCACCTCTACTGAGATCATTCTGGAACTGATAAAAACGAATAATATTCCAAAACTTATTCACATCAGTTCTTCCGTAGTAGAGTCTAAGTCCGATGATTTCTACACACGCAGCAAGAAAGAACAGGAAAGAATTGTTCTTGAGAGCGGTATTAAATGCCCAATCTTAAGACCTACACTTATGTTCGGGTGGTTCGATCGAAAGCATCTTGGCTGGCTCTCACGATTCATGAAGAAAATGCCCGTCTTTCCAATCCCTGGTGATGGGAAGTACATGCGGCAACCTCTATATGTAGGAGATTTTTGCAATATAATAATCAGCTGCATAGAAGGCGCTGTCGCCAATGAAATCTACAATATCTCCGGACACGAAAAAGTCGACTACGTTGATATTATCCGAGAGATAAAAAAAACAAATCGCTACAAGACGCAAATTATTCACATTCCGTACTCACTTTTTTATGCTCTATTGTGGGTGTGGGAAAAATTTGATAAAAATCCACCTTTCACCACTCAGCAACTGGAAGCATTGAGCGCAAAAGATGAGTTTGAGGTTATCAACTGGCCAAAGATTTTTGGCGTTGAATACACGCCTTTCAGCGATGCTATTGATGAGACCTTTAATCATCCGGTTTATAGCAAGATAGTTTTGGAATTTTAACATGAATAAAAAAGTTGCGGTTCTTGGCGCTGGCCCTATGGGGTTGGCGGTAGCATATGAATTGGTAAAAAACGGTTATCAGCCCGTAGTGTTTGAAGCTGATGATCGAGTCGGCGGGATGACGGCTGCGTTTGATTTCTCTGGTCTGAGCATTGAAAGGTATTACCACTTCCACTGCATTTCTGACTCGGGATTTTTAAAGGTGTTGGACGAGCTCTCTCTTCGCGACAAAATGAACTGGGTACCAACAAAAATGGGGTACTGGTATAACAACGAGTTGCAGTCTTGGGGTAATCCCGTAGCCCTACTCAAATTCCGCGGCCTTGGCATGGTAGCGAAATTCCGATACGGTCTACACGCGTTCCTCTGTACCAAACGTTCTGATTGGCGCCCGCTTGATGGGGTTGACGCGATTACCTGGATAAAAAAATGGGTAGGCGCAGAGGCTTATGAGGTTTTGTGGCGGCGTCTGTTTGATTATAAATTCTATGACTATAAAGATGACCTGTCGGCGGCATGGATATGGAGCCGGATCCGTAGAATAGGAAAATCGAGATACAACTTATTCAAGGAAAAGCTAGGCTACCTTGAAGGCGGATCTGAAACATTGCTTAAGGCGATGGCGCAATACATCACCGAGCATGGCGGGATAATAAAACTGAATGCAAAAGTAGAAAAAGTTCAACTATCTGGGGGCAAGGTGGTCGCCATAGAATCGGGAGGCGAAGTCTATTCATTTGACAGAGTTGTCAGCACCGTTCCACTACCGTTTATTAATAAGATCATTCCAGACTTGCCAAGTCCAGAACGCGAAAAGTTTGCTTCGCTTAAAAATATCGCCGTTGTGTGCATAATTGTAAAACTGAAAAAGCAATTAACCGAAAATTTCTGGCTCAATACAAATGATCCCGAGATGGACATTCCTGGCCTAGTCGAATACAGCAACCTCAGACCTCTCGATGACCATATTGTCTATGTCCCTTTTTATATGCCTGGTGATCATCCAAAATATCTTGAAACTGACGAGCAATTCATTGCAAAAGTAAAAAGATATTTGATTAAAATCAACCCCTTGCTGAACGAAGATGACTTTATTGACGTCAAAGCGAGTAGATATCGCTATGCGCAACCTATCTGCCAACCTCATTATTTACGTGGAATTCCTGAAGCTCGGTTGCCCGTAGGAGGGCTTTGGGTAGCTGATACATCTTACTACTATCCAGAAGATCGAGGCATTTCTGAAAGTATAGATTTCGGGCGAAAACTTGCGTTGGATGTAATATCAGGATGAAGGTATTTTTTTCTAGGCAGTTCCTTACTTTCATTCTGACTGGTGGAACTGCTGCGCTGGTCAATTTTATCTCAAGAATTGCCTTAAATTTTTGGCTGGACTTCATGACAGCAGTGGTATTGGCATACTTGATTGGAATGGCCACGGCTTTTAGCCTTGCGAGAATTTTCGTTTTCCAGAACAGTAGCGCACCTCTAGGTCGCTCCATCGCTATATTCGCTCTGGTCAATGTGGCAGCGATTTGCCAAACCCTGGCTATTAGTGGGGTACTGTTTTACTACATCCTACCCTTTTTCAAGGTGCACCAATTTTCAGCAGAGATCGCCCATGCTGTGGGTATAATTGTACCGGTCTTCAGTAGTTACGTAGGGCATAAGTATTGGTCTTTCAAATAGACGGGCTTATCAGACGGCTAATGCATGCCGAGCTACTTACAAGCTCCTGGTGGAGGCGGGAGATTAGAGCGAAGGTGTTGAGTTGGATGCGCAAGACGGGATGCTCATATCCTGACCGGGCGTGATACTGTGAGCGTTGATGACGAATTACCTTCATCCCTAAGCATCGGTTAGAAAGGTGTCGATTAGGGAGTCAGTTAGACGCTTGCAGCATTAATGATTGGGACCGCGCACATCTTTTACACAGTGAAACTGATGGGCACGGTCTTAACCATGTTACCTGGCCGCCTAGAAACGCGCCCCTTGGGCCGATAGTATCTTGCAGGTTTACTCCAGCAACACGATCACAAAGCAAGCTGGAGTCTTCCCGTGGCTGAAATGAATTTAGCTGTAATCATTTGCAACAACCACCGCATGTAGTGCAATATCTGTATCGAGACATCAAGCTGCGCACTCGTATACGGTAATTTAAATTTAATCAGGACTATTAAGTTGCACAGCACGAATATTAAATATATCCCCCAGGTTGATCACCTCAGAGCAATGGCAGCGCTGTGGATCGTTCTATACCATTCTATCCAACTGATAGGATCAGTGATGGTCGGTGGAAAATGGTTTAGTTCTGATCCTTGGCCCGTTGCATCATCGCCCTTGACCTCTTTACTGATAGAGGGGCACTCGGCGGTTGCATTATTCATGGTGTTGAGCGGCTTTATATTTACGCACGGCACTTATGGAAGAGAGATATGCTACTCAAACTTTATCTTTAACAGAATTCTAAGGATATATCCACTGTACCTTCTGGTTATTCTTTTAAGCATTTCGGCGTCACCGGAGAAATTTTCCGCCTCAGATTTCATCACTACGATCTTACCATTAGCAGATGTAGCCGGGTTGAAAACCAACGCCATTGCAGGGATGTCTTGGGCAGTAGCCGTCGAGTTTCAGTTCTACTTAATTTTTCCCTTCTTGTTAACATCTTTAAATAAATCTCCCGCTAAAACTATATTGGGAGTGATCCTAGTTGCGGTCATATTTCGCGCAATCGCGGTAGGACACGGTGCCAATCCAAGAGACATTTCGTACAGCCACCTAATCGGACGTATAGATCAATTCATGCTCGGAATGGGTGCCGCGGTACTCTTAAGATCAATTTCAGAGAAAAAGAAAACGCTTGCGGTATTGTTAGGAGCGTCTACAGTGATAATCGTAGTTATGCTCTACGTTCTCAACCGCCATGGCGGATGGTACTCCAATTCGCAGTGGAAAATTTTCTATCCAATGGTTGAGGGTACCGCGTACGCTCTGTTTATTGTAAGTTACGTCGGCACCAAAAACATGATACCAAGCTTTATCTCAACTGCAGTAACTAAAATTGGCGAATTTAGTTTTTCTATATACCTTTTACACTTTCCTATTGTTTTGATTTTTGCATCCAAAACAGCACTGCAGTGGCACCCAACAGCTTACCCGCGCATTGACTTAGCGCTAACAATATGTTTGCTGACCATTCCTTGTATACTTTTAGTATCCGCGACGACGTACAACGTCATAGAGCGACCTTTTTTATCACGTCGTAAAAAATATATTAAATGATTAAACACTTTAACGCGATTTGGACTGTAAGCGCTCTATGGACACCATCTATTCATGTACAAGCAAAGCGTTTAGGAGCAATCGGACAAGCAGCGCAACTCCACGGCGGCAAAGCTTCTTAATCTTCAAGCGGCATCGTCAATGATAGCCGTTCTAGTGTGCAGTGTGTTTGCGGCAGCCGCAGACGCATTTCAGCTCTTGTTCGGGAAGTTCGTGGACGATCTCGATGCGCGGCAGATCGGCGGGCGGAGGCTTGCGCTTGCCGCGGCACTTGATTGGTGCGACGACTTCTAAATCTGAGGCTTCATCACAGGACCGACAACGCTTTCTACTTCATTGAAGAGGGCCAGTTGCGGCGTTTCCGCATCAGCTATTTGCTCGGACTTAGGTTCGAACAGGCGTTGAAGCGTAAGCGCTCCATAAACCCCACATTCAAAGCGCATAACTGATCCCGGATGCTGTGCTCCCGATTCCCTCAGGAGCC
>NZ_JAWHNU010000060.1:0-38522 GCF_032582135.1 Pseudomonas syringae group sp. J309-1
AGGTGCCGAGTGATGGGGCAAGAGCGTTTTGCTTACTTTTGTCTGGGCCGGCTTCCGGATGTTCAAAAGTGAGGCGCCGTAAGGGCGCAACCAATAAAAGCCAATAACGCGATAACGCGATAACGCGATAACGGATATGTACCCATAAATCACTGCATGGAAAAGCTATCGATACCCATCACTCAACATACACCGTTTGACACCAAGCCATCCCTCCACGAAGCTGCAAGCCGTAAAGAAATGGATATCGGTACTCTCATGCCTGTTCGAGGCTTTTTTTCAAAAACATCGGCCCGCCGCCGCATAGCACTAATCGCCGGGTTAATCCTGATCGCGCTGATCGGCGTCGTTTACCTGACACGCCAATGGTCCGTCCCGCCTGCTCCCCCGGTGCTCAGCCAGACTTACGGTGAAGCCCTGGAGCTCGCGCATAACGGAAAGCCCGGCGCTGCAAGGGTCCTCTACCAACACCTTGCCCGCAACGACCTATCCGATATTCGTCGCGCCAGCCTGCTGGCCGAGCTTGCCAACTACCCGAGCCCCCAGGCACTTAAACTGCTGGATGCCGCCCTGCAGAGCGACTCAGTCCTCATCCGTCAGGCAGCGATTGAAGTCACCACAAAAATGCTCCCCGACGGCAAGCGCAGTATCTTGCTGGGGCCATTGCTTGAAGACCCCGAGGCGGCGGTTCGTCTGGCTGCGACCATGGCCTTGCTCGACTTGTCTCCCGACGAACTCGGCCTGTACTTCGCAGCCTTGCAACATAGCGTCGACCTCTGCACGGCCAGCCTCAAAGCGCAGCCCGCCACGGGCACGAACCAACTGCAACTGGCTCGTTTACTGACACACAGCGGTGAAAAGACTACTGCGCTCTCAGTGTTGAAGGCCGCAATGGACGCTGAGCCGAAAAATCTGGATGTGGCCATTGCCTACCTCGATCAACTCGACCAGCAAGGGCAAGCCGAGCGCGCACGTCAGTTGCTGGCACAACTACTGGCGCAACACCCGCACTCATCAAGGCTTCAGCACGCCTTGGGTATGTGGCTGCTGGTGCACGACCAAACCGAATATGCCTTGCTGGCACTGGCCAAGGCTGTTGAGCTGGAACCTGACAACACCGACTATCGCTACGATCTGGCCGTGGCGCTTCACGACCTGGAACAGGTAGAGGCAGCACAGAAACAATTGGCTGAAATCCTCCAGCGTCAGCCAGCCAACCGCAAGGCACGGATTTTATTGATTCGATACTGGAAGGAAACCGGACAGTTGCAAAACGTTCAGGTACTGCAAGCCGGGCTTGAACAGCAGAACCCCGACGACCCCGCGCTGCAGCAGGGGCTATAGCAGAAACTGTCGCCTCGAGACCCGCGTTGACGATAAAGCCGGTCTATTTCTGTGGCCGTCTAATATCAGAAATAACTTACAGCTGACTTCATCAGATAAGACAACATGAGTAGCGTCGCGACCAACTGTAATCATCCATGCGCCTGGTTAATCGCATCAAAACTATTTTCTAAGTCAAAAAAAAAGTGCATGATTTACCCGCTACAGATTACAACTACCTTTTTTCATCAAAACGAAAGCGACAGGAAGCTCCCATTTTCATCAGGACAAAAACGCGCTTTGGATTCCCCAACGGAGGATCGAATACGCGTGTGAGCCCTAGTTCTTGTCATATCGTTTTGTGACGCTGGTAACAGCCACTCACCGTTGGAGTATGTTATTTGTCCAGACTTGCAGAGTTTCGCGCAGCAGAAAAAGCCCTTCAGGAACAGCTGGCTCAGCTGGAGTCCTTGAAGAATGATGCGGGCCTGAAGAAGGAGATCGAGTTCGAACAGAAGCTCCAGGCTTTGATGAGCACCTACGACAAGGGGCTACGCGATATCATCACGATCCTCGACCCTAAAGGCTCTTCGTCCCTGCCGGCAGCCGCAGGGCCAAAGCGCCGTCGCGCACGCGTCGTAAAGGTTTATCAGAACCCGCATACCGGCGAACTGATCGAGACCAAAGGTGGTAACCACCGCGGTCTGAAATCCTGGAAAGAGCAATACGGCGTAGATACCGTCGACTCATGGCTTCGTGCTTAATCAAGTTCGTTGCATAAAAAAGCCCTGCACAGCAGGGCTTTTTTATTGGAGTGACAACTCTCTGGCGTCAGATATAATTCTTCCGCATTAACCGCTTCCTTCATAGCGGACCGCGGTTCAATATCGTTCAATAAAGTTCGACCACCCTCGCCGCGGTCACGACATCCACTACAGTTAATGCCTCGGGCAGCGATATCTATTTATATACCCCAGGTATCACCAATAATGATTGAGCCATAACCGCTAAAGGGAATCGGCAATCATTGCTAATAACGATGAGTTTTATCATACGAACTTGTCAGACTATTCCGATATTTATAAGTACGAGCGTTCCAGATTTTTCTCACGAGATTCACGATTTTTTCACAGGCACTATCCCAAGATAGAGGCTGCTAAAGGATTAGCGCCCCAATGCCCGCTTCGGCGGGCTTCTTTTTGCCTAAAATTCGTGTTCCGCGATCATTGCGCACCGTCCAGGCGCAGCGTGCTGCGGATCTGTAAGGCCTCGTCCTTCGTCTCCGCGTAGCCGGCCGCAGAACCGGCGTAGGACAGTGACCACGCGGTATTGGCTGTCGCCGCCGCTACCAGCGTCTGGGTCATGACGTGCACTCCGTTCTGGGTAATCGTACACGTCGTCTCAACTGCCGGAATTTTGCTCAGCTCCGTGGCACGCACTCGGGTACACACACTCTGGAAACCGCTGCGGGCAAAATTGACCTGCACGGCCTTACGCATCTCCAGCAATACGCCCTCTACATTGACCTGGTGACCTGACGCCAGACGCGACTGCGTAAGTTCCATCACCATCACTGGATTGCCTGCCAGATCATTTTTGGCAGCCCGCTGCCGGGACTGTAGTGAAGGCTGAACTGAATCGGACTGCCCTGCGCTAAGGTCTTCGACCTCCCATCCGCTGGGCCATAGGATCACCGCGTCACTCGCATGAGCGGCACCAGCAATCAGTACCAGGCAAAAACCAATGAATGAATATCTGTATCGCGGGTCAATCATGAGCGGCGTCACCGAAGTCCATAAAAGCCATTACCGAGTGCATAAACGATGAAGTCTGCCCGCCCGGCTCCTCAGTAACAAGGCCCGGCGCACTTCATTTGCCATACAGGTTTGGCTTCGACGCGGGTGGCCCGTATCATTTGTGCATACAGAAGACCTCAACCGGAGATATCCATGAGCCTGCAAGACCTTAATACCTTCCCTGGCGTGACCGCAGAGCCGGAAGCTGCGACCCGGCAATTCGTGTTCAATCACACCATGCTGAGGGTCAAGGACATCACCGCTTCACTGGACTTCTACACCCGGGTGTTGGGTTTCAGTCTGGTTGAAAAGCGCGATTTTGCTGAAGCCGAATTCAGCCTGTACTTCCTGGCGCTGGTGGACAAAAGCCAGATTCCGGCAGACGACGCTGCTCGTAACGTATGGATGAAATCGATCCCGGGCATCCTCGAGCTGACGCACAACCATGGCACCGAAAAAGACCCGGCGTTCGCCTATCACAACGGCAACGCCGATCCTCGCGGCTTCGGTCACATCTGCATTTCCGTGCCGGACGTGCATGTTGCCTGCGAACGTTTTGAAGCACTGGGCGTGGACTTCCAGAAGCGCCTGGCTGACGGCCGTATGAACAGCCTGGCGTTCATCAAGGACCCGGATGGCTACTGGGTAGAAATCATCCAGCCAACACCGCTGTAAGCTAAAAGCAAAAAGGGCCTCATGAATATTCATGAGGCCCTTTTTTATCGCCTGAAGATTTGCTTAGGCCGGTGCGGAGGTCCGGATCAAGTGATCAAAAGCGCTGAGTGAGGCTTTGGCGCCCTCCCCCAAAGCAATGATGATCTGCTTGTAAGGCGTGGTAGTGACGTCACCTGCAGCGAAGATCCCGGGAATGGACGTTTCGCCACGTGAATCCACAACGATTTCACCGCGTGGCGACAGCTCGATACTGCCTTTGAGCCAATCGGTGTTAGGCAGCAGACCAATCTGCACGAAGATACCTTCCAGCTCCACCGTGACTTCTTCACCATTCACACGGTTCTTGTAACGCAAGCCGTTGACCTTCTGCTCGTCACCAGTGACTTCAGTGGTCTGGGCATTGGTGATGACCGTAACGTTCGGCAAGCTGGTCAGCTTGCGTTGCAACACCGCGTCAGCACGCAACTGCACATCAAACTCCAACAGTGTGACGTGAGCCACGATACCCGCGAGGTCGATGGCCGCTTCAACGCCTGAGTTACCGCCGCCGATGACCGCGACGCGCTTGCCTTTGAACAGTGGACCGTCGCAGTGCGGGCAGTAAGCAACACCCTTGTTGCGATATTGCTGTTCGCCAGGAACGTTCATCTCCCTCCAGCGTGCGCCAGTAGCAAGGATCAGGGTCTTGGCCTTGAGGCTTGCCCCGCTTGCAAACTTCACTTCATGCAATGCGCCGTCTTTACCAGCAATCAACTGGTCAGCACGCTGCAGGTTCATGATGTCCACTTCGTATTGCTTGACGTGCTCTTCTAGAGCAACGGCGAGCTTTGGACCTTCAGTGTGTTGCACGGAAATGAAGTTCTCGATCGCCATGGTGTCCAGCACCTGACCACCGAAACGCTCCGCCGCCACGCCGGTACGAATACCTTTACGGGCTGCATAGACAGCCGCTGCAGAACCGGCCGGGCCACCGCCAACGACCAACACGTCGAAAGCATCTTTGCTGTTGAGCTTCTGTGCCTGACGATCACCGGCACCGGTGTCGATCTTGGCCAGAATTTCTTCCAGGCCCATGCGGCCCTGACCGAACAGCTCGCCGTTCAGGTAGATGCTTGGCACCGACATGATGTGGCGATCAGTGACTTCGTCCTGGAACAGCGCGCCATCGATAGCGACGTGCTTGATATTAGGGTTGAGCACAGCCATCAGATTAAGTGCCTGGACGACATCCGGGCAGTTCTGGCAAGACTGGGAGAAATAGGTTTCGAACGTGAAATCGCCTTCAAGAGCGCGAATTTGCTCGATAGTGTCCGCACTGGCCTTGGATGGATAGCCGCCTACCTGCAACAGCGCCAATACCAGCGAGGTGAATTCGTGGCCCATCGGGATACCGGCGAAACGCAAGCTGATGTCTTGTCCCGGGCTATTGAGCGAGAACGACGGAGTACGCACGTCGGTGCCGCTGTCGTTGAGGGTAATGTCCTTCGAAACACTGATCACGTCGTTGAGCAACGCCAGCATTTCCTGGGATTTCGCGCCGTCATCGAGGGACGCGACGATCTCCACCGGACGGGTAAGCCGTTCCAGGTAGGATTTCAGCTGGGCTTTAAGATTGGCGTCCAACATGCGGGCGATTCCTTTTTGCTGTAGTAGAAAAAACAACGCCCAGGCGATGGTCGCCCGGGCGTTTTTTAGGGGCGATGCGGTTTACTTGCTCAAGAGCTCAGCGCCCCCAGCCGATGCATGCGGCTTAGATCTTGCCGACCAGGTCCAAAGATGGAGCCAGGGTGGCTTCGCCTTCTTTCCATTTAGCCGGGCAAACTTCACCTGGGTGAGCAGCGACGTATTGAGCAGCTTTGACTTTTCGCAGCAGCTCGGAAGCGTCACGACCAACACCACCATCGTTCAGCTCAACGATTTTGATCTGACCTTCAGGGTTGATCACGAAAGTACCGCGGTCAGCCAGGCCAGCTTCTTCGATCAGTACGTCGAAGTTACGGGACAGGATGTGGGTCGGGTCACCGATCAACGGGTACTGGATTTTGCCAATGGCTGGCGAAGTGTTGTGCCATGCAGCGTGGGCAAAGTGGGTGTCAGTCGACACGCCGTAGATTTCAACGCCGAGCTTTTTGAAGTCAGCGTAGTTGTCAGCAAGGTCTTCCAGTTCGGTTGGGCATACGAAGGTGAAGTCTGCTGGGTAAAAGAAGACGACAGACCATTTGCCTTTGAAGTCAGCTTCAGACACGTCTACGAAAGAGCCGTTCTGGAATGCAGTGGCTTTGAACGGTTTTACCTGGCTGTTGATGATAGGCATCGGTGGTTCTCCTAGGGGGTTGTTAATTCGATGGAACAGAGCTTACGCATAATGACCTATGCAGGCTCATTGGCAAACCTGATGTAGTCGATTGGTTTTCTCTATAACGGCAGCTTATTAATAGAAGGAAATGGTATGCACGTAAATCCAGGCGTTGTGCCTTCATCCGACAAACACTGAACCTGTAGGAACGCACGCTTCGTTCAGACGCCGCGCTATGGCACCGCCAACATTGGATCTGTAGGAGCGCACTAGCACCGCGAGGCCGCGATGGCGGTGTCTCAGGCAGAAGACCTTCGCGGCCTCGCGGGGCCCGTGCCCTTCCACGACAGACAAAACGCCCCTCGATATAAATTCAAATTTAGTATGTAATTACAGGGTACATACCACAGTATGAAATAAAGGCGATCAAAATGGCTCGGGGCGGCGTAAGCAAAGCATTGGTACAAACAGCACGACTGGCATTGATCGCCCGCGGCGAGCACCCGAGCATCGATTCAGTACGTATTGAAATGGGCAACACGGGCTCTAAAACAACGATTCATCGCCATTTAAGAGAGCTGGACGCAGCTGACCGGGCAGGTACAACCCCGGCTGATATCAGCGACGAGCTGACCGAGCTGGTTACCCGCCTTGCCCATCGCCTGCAAGGTCAGGCACAAGAAACCATAGACGACGCCCGGTCGCGCTTTGACGCAACCTGCCAGTTGCAACAGGAAGAATTACTGAAGACCCAGAATCAACTTGCAGAAACCACGACGCGACTGGAACGCAAGACAGAACAACTCAAGGAGCAAGCCGCCACCCTTCTCGCAACTCGCGAACGACTGCAGATCGAGCAGACCCATAACGCCCGGCTGACTCAGATCAATCAGGATGCGGCGACGCGCCTGGCTGAAAAAGATGAACAAATCCGCTCACTGGAAGAGAAAAACCTGGACGCCCGCGAATCTGCGAAAGAGCAGCGTGAGCTATCGCTGCGGCGTAACGACGAGCAGGAAGCAGAGCTGCGTCAGGCGAAGAAGATCGCCACGCAGCATCAGGAAGAAATCACCCGACTCACTCGTGACAACGAGCGCCTGCTGGCAGAAAACCGCAGCGCCCAGCGTGAGCTGAACAGTCAAAATGATCAATTGGACAAAAAAGCGGCTCAGGCAGCAGACGCCATTGAGCAGCTCCAACAATTGGAAACCCGCTGCGCCCTGCTGGAAGAGCGTGCCCGCGCTGCACAACAGGAAAGTGCCGACACTCGCCAGCAACTGACTGACCAATTGCAGCAGAACCGAGTAGTGGAACTGATACTGATCAAGACCGAACTGGCCCTTGAAAACCTGCGAGCCACCACTCAGGCGAAGACCAAACCAACACCTTCAAAAAACGCAAAATGATCAGGCTTGATCACGCAGCTCAAGCATGGTTCGCACGCGCAATCCCAGCTCATCGACAGTAAAGGGCTTGGTCATCATGTCCATTCCGCTCCCGAGAAAGTCTCCACGGACCTGAGCTTCAGGTGCATAGCCGGTCACGAACAGGACGCGCAACCCGGGCCTGTATTGCCGGGCTATTTCAGCCAGCTGACGCCCGTTCAGCCCCGGCAGCCCCACATCACTGACCAGTAAGTCAACGCGCCTCGAGCTCTGCAAGTAAGGTAATGCGGCCTTGCTGTCAGCCGCTTCGAGGGTCAGATATCCCAACTCCTGCAACACATCAACCATCAGCATTCGAACCGGCTCTTCATCTTCAACCACCAGCACGCACTCGCCATTGACTGCGCGCGGCGCTTCCAGCCCATCGATCACAACCGGACTGCGCTCACCCAGATCGTGATGGCAAGGCAAGTAAAGGTGCACCACCGTACCCTGCCCCTCAGCGCTGTCGATCAGAACGTGACCTCCAGTCTGCTTGATAAAACCGTAGACCATTGACAACCCCAGCCCTGTGCCCTGCCCAATCGGTTTAGTCGTGAAGAAAGGGTCAAAAGCCCGGCCCAGAACATCGTCAGACATTCCTGAACCGGTATCACGGACACTCAGGCAAACGTACTCGCCCGCGGAAATCTCGCTCGATCGACCCTCAACACTGACGTGCTCGCTGGACACGGTCAGCTGCCCGCCATCAGGCATCGCATCCCGGGCATTGATGACCAGATTGAGCAATGCGTTTTCCAGCTGGTGCTCATCCGTACTGGTCAGTTGCAGGCCATCGTTCAGTTCGATACGCAACTCGATGCTTTCGCCGATGGTTCGCGCCAACAGTTCCTGCATCGACGTCACCATCTGATTCACATCGACAGCGCTATTGTTCAGCGATTGCCTACGAGCAAAAGCCAACAGCCGATGAGTCAGGGCGGCAGCACGATTGGCAGAGGTCATGGCGGCCGTGATGTAGCGATCGATTTCATTGCTACGGCCAGCCGCGATGCGCCGCTGCATCAGATCCAGGGCACCCAGTACGCCGGTCAGCATGTTGTTGAAGTCATGGGCGATACCACCGGTGAGCTGCCCAATGGCGTCCATTTTCTGCGCGTGCCGCAACGCCTCTTCAGCCTGCTCACGCTCGGCCATTTCGATCTGCAGCAATTCATTGATACTAGCCAGTTCGCGGGTACGTTCGGCCACTCGCAACTCAAGGCTTTCATTGAGCTCACGGAGCGCTTCTTCAGCATTGACCTGGGCAGTGATATCGGTGTGAGTCCCGAGCCAGTGGGTTATGTGTCCGCGCTCATCGCGAATCGGCAAGGCCCGCGCCAGGAACCAGCTGTATGCACCGCTCTTGCTGCGCAACGGGAACGTGTCCTCCCAGATCGAGCCGGTCGCGAAACAGTGCGTGAGCCGCGCCGTCACCCGGGCGACGTGCTCCGGATGATGCACCGAACGCCAACCCAATGCGCGCATGGCCTCGAGAGAGGCCCCGGTATAGGTATACCAGCGCTCGTTGTACCAATAGATATTTCCGGCAGAGTCCGCTGTCCATGCTAACTGACTCATGTTGTCAGCCAGGCTGCGAAACTGCCGCTCACTCTCAAGCAACGCATCAATGTTGCGCATAGAACCTATATCTTGCTCGTCGAAATTCAATGGCATCGCCGCCCAAATAAATTGACTGCTCATTGCGGGTGTCCTTCCTGGAAAGTTGAATCAGCCCGGCCTTCATCCTGAATCCCGGGCATACATCATTTATGCAGCCAACGCTTAACGGTCCACCGGTGAGCGCATGGTGACGAACTCTTCAGCCAGTGTCGGGTGCACGCCAATCGTGTCGTCAAACTGGCGCTTGGTGGCACCAGCTTTCAGGGCAATAGCCAATCCCTGAATGATTTCACCTGCCTCCGGACCGACCATATGGCAACCCAGCACCTTGTCTGTTTTGGCATCGACCACCAGTTTCATCAGCGTCCGCTCCTGATTTTCGGTCAGCGTCAGCTTCATGGGGCGGAAGCTGCTTTCAAAGATCCGCACCTCATGGCCTGCCTTGCGGGCATCTTCTTCCGTAAGGCCGACGGTGCCAATGTTGGGCAGACTGAAAACAGCGGTTGGAATATGCGTGTATTCAACCGCCCGGTAATCTTCAGGCTTGAACAAACGTCGCGCTACAGCCATGCCCTCAGCCAGCGCCACCGGTGTCAGTTGCACACGACCGATGACATCGCCGATGGCCAGAATCGACGGTTCGCTGCTTTGGTAATTCTCATCAACGTCGACAAAGCCTTTTTCGTCTAGCTTGACGTTGACGTGCTCCAGCCCGAGGTTATCGAGCATCGGACGACGCCCGGTAGCATAGAACACGCAGTCGGTGTTCACCTGCTCACCATTCTTGAGGAGTAGCTGAAGACTGCCATCAGCCTGCTTTTCGATGCGCTCGATGTCCGCATTGAATCGCACATCCATGCCGCGCTTGGTCAGCTCCTCGTGCAAATGAGTGCGCACGCTGCCATCAAATCCGCGCAGGAACATTTCCCCGCGATACATCAGCGTGGTGTCAGCGCCAAGGCCGTGGAAAATCGAAGCGAACTCGACCGCGATGTAACCGCCACCGACAACCACAATACGTTTCGGAAGCTGATTGAGATGAAACGCCTCGTTGGAGGTAATGGCGTGCTCGCGACCGGGAATATCCGGCACCTGCGGCCAGCCGCCGACAGCAATCAGAATATGTTCAGCGGTGTAGCTCTGACCGTTGACTTCAACCTCGTGGGGACCTTTGAGCGTGGCATGCCCTTCAAGCAGCGTCACTCCGCTGTTGACCAGCAGGTTGCGATAAATGCCGTTGAGGTGCTGGATCTGGCGATCCTTGTTGGCAATCAGCGTTTGCCAATCGAAGCCCGGCTCTCCGGTCGTCCAGCCAAAGCTTTTTGCCTGTTCGAAATCTTCAGCGTAATGCGCACCATAAACCAACAGTTTTTTCGGCACGCAGCCTACGTTGACGCAAGTGCCGCCCAGATAGCGGCTCTCGGCGACTGCCACGCGCGCACCAAAACCAGCAGCAAAACGCCCGGCGCGCACACCGCCAGATCCGGCACCGATGACAAAAAGGTCGAAGTCGTAAGCCATGCAAATCTCCTAAACAGAGCTACAGCATATCAGTCAGAAACGACAAAGCCACCCGAAGGTGGCTTTGTCCAGCAAGCAAACCTGAGGAATTCCCGGTTGCTTAACTGCCTTTCTTGTAGAAGTGCTCGAAGCAGAAGTTGGTTGCTTCGATGTACCCTTCAGCGCCGCCGCAGTCGAAACGAGTGCCTTTGAATTTGTAAGCAAGGACGTTGCCTTCTGCCGCCTGCTTCATCAAAGCGTCGGTGATCTGGATTTCGCCGCCTTTGCCTGGCTCAGTCGCTTCGATCTTCGCGAAGATGTCCGGCGTCAAAATGTAACGACCAATGATCGCCAGGTTGGAAGGCGCATCTTCAGGCTTAGGCTTTTCGACCATGTCAGTGACACGGAACAGGCCCGGCTTGATTTCTTCACCCGCGATAACGCCATATTTGTGCGTTTCGTTGGCAGGCACTTCCTGGATTGCAACAATCGAGCAGCCATAGTGCTTGTGCAGCTTGACCATCTGCGCCAGCACGCCTTCACCTTCAAGATTGACGCACAAGTCGTCAGCCAGCACGACAGCAAATGCCTCATTACCGATCAGTGGACGACCGCTGAGGATTGCGTGGCCCAGACCCTTCATTTCGGTCTGGCGAGTGTAGGAAAAGCTGCACTCGTCGATCAGTTTACGAATGCCAACCAGGTATTTTTCCTTGTCGGTGCCCTTGATCTGGGTTTCCAGCTCGTAGCTGATGTCGAAATGGTCTTCCAGCGCGCGCTTGCCACGACCGGTGACGATGGAAATTTCATTAAGGCCTGCAGCAAGAGCTTCTTCCACGCCGTATTGGATCAGCGGCTTGTTGACCACTGGCAGCATCTCTTTGGGCATGGCTTTGGTCGCTGGCAAAAAGCGAGTGCCGTAACCGGCTGCGGGGAACAAGCATTTCTTGATCATAAAAGTCCTTTATAAGGGCTGTTGGCGTTAGCGGCGCAGTCTAATCAGGCGGCGATCACCTTACAATGGTCCGCCTCTGGCCTTTCAATGCCATGGTAGAGGAATCCTCGAGCAGATAGTTCCGCTCGATTTCAGATTTAAAGAACATCAAAGCGCCTTTGAGCACCCGGTTTCACACCCGCCGGATTCACTTCCTGCCAGCGCAAATACTCTGTTTTGATCAACAGAGACGGTGATTTCAGCAAGCATCCAAAGCTCACGAAAGCGTAGCCGAACACGGTTTAACTTGTAGGATTTATGTCAACGCAAAGCGCAGGAGACAGCCACCCAACTGACGCTTTATGATGCGCAACCGCATAGCCACCCACGAGACCGCTGCAATGTCATCAGTAAAAAACATAAACGGTTACCTGATCAAAAAGCTTCAGGATGGCCAGTGGTGGGCCTGCTCGGCCGAAGATGAAGCCATCGCGGGCCCATTCTCCAGCGAAGAGGCCGCTATTGAAGTAGCCGCGGTCTTACAGGACCAGCCAAAAGCTTCACGTCGACGCACCGGAAACAAACCCTGATCGAAGCATATCGAATGATGTCGGAACGATGGCTCTCTGTGTCTGTCATAGCATCAAACCCTTGAACCTACTCCCCCGCCTTTCCTGAAGAAGTACAAAAACATGATCAGAGTTTTGTCCATTATCGCTGTACTGGGCCTTACTGGCTGTGCAACCGCCTCCAACACCTACTTGAAGAACGGCAAACAGGGCTTGAACATCGACTGCTCGGGCGAAGCGATGTCTTGGGCCAGTTGCTACGAAAAAGCAGATGCTTCCTGCGCAGGGACTGGCTACGAGATCGTCGGTACCGATGGCACGCCACGGCCCCCCGAAAGTGAAAAGACTCTCGGGGTCGATGTGGGCAACTACAAGAACCGCAGCGTACTGGTCGTGTGCAAGTAAAGCGTCTTAGCCCGAAATACAGAACGTCGCAGCATGCTGTACGTCCTTGGGCCGGATCGGCATATTTGCCAACCGCTCATAGACCTTGATCGAACTGCCGCCTGACCGGTTTTCAACGTCCAGAATTGCTGCAGGATCTTTGCTGAATTTCTGCGCAACGATCATCCGCAGGCCGTCATGATGAGGCTCGATCAAAGGTGGCTTGCGGCTGCTGGCGATCTTGCCAACGAAGCAGTCAGTGTATTCTTTCGGAGTTTTGCCAGACATCACGTTCATGGTCGCTGGGGTATGTTCAATATCTTCGACGGTGGCGCAGCCAGTCATCGCCAGAGCCAAAATTACGACAGCCAATTTCATACAATCCTCCCGGTAAAGGTGCTACGACAAGCCTGACGGGAATTAAATCCCGTATAAAGTCGTTTTTACCGATATGACTGCAATAAAATCTTAATCGCCGATAAACGCCGACCTTCGCCATGTTATCGTTTTGACTTTTTTGAAAAAGCCTTACCGTCGGAGACACCCATGAAATTCGTACACCAGCGCGAGCACCTCAATGAAGACGATCTGGTCGTCATCGAGTGTTCTCAGCTCTGCAACATCCGCCTGATGAATGACTCGAACTTCCGGACCTTCAAAAACGGCGGACGTCATACGTATCATGGCGGTGCATTCGACAAATTTCCGGCCAAAATCGCCGTCCCGAGCAGCGGCTTCTGGAATATCACCATTGATACTGCCGGTCGCAAGATGGACACCAACGGTGGGCGCAAAACCAATTTCACGCATTCGATCAAAATAGTCCGTCGTTCGACGTCTCGACTGAGCTGATCAACACCCAAAAATCAGGAGCCAACGTGAACACGCCTGCCCCAAGAACTACCAAATACGCTGTCAGCTACAAACTCAACGGCGAACGCCGCTTCGAATTCGCCCAGTTACAGTCTGCCTCCGTTGAAGAGGCAAGAAGCGCGCTGGAAAAAATGCACGGTGAAAGCGGCGATGTGATCAGCGATGTGAAGGTCAGTAAAGCGCTGTAATACCATTTTTCGGAAAAGCCTTGTCATAGGCTGCGCGGCATTCGGTGTTTGCCCACAGCCTGATGGGCGACACAAAACCTGTGGGACCGAATTCATTCGGGAAGGCGGCATTTCAGGCAACACACAAACTGTGAATTTACTGACCTCTTCGCGAATGAATTCGCTCCCACCGGAACTGCATTTGCAGGCCAACATCAAGCTCGTCCTGAAAATGACATCTCAATTTCAGGCAGCTCTCAGCATTGAGGACTCCATAACCTCATGAAACGGCAAAGCACAACGCCAATCACCTTCGACCTGTTCGCCGAAGAACCACCGCAAAGTAACGCCATGGAGCAGATCGGCCCTTGCTCATGGGTACTGCGCGGGTTTGCGCTTGCGGAGATTGAGCGCTTACTGCCCGCCCTGGAAGAAACGCTCAGCAAAGCCCCGTTCCGGCACATGGTGACGCCGGGCGGCTTTACCATGTCGGCAGCCCTGAGCAGTTGCGGCAGTTTTGGCTGGATGACTGACCGCACTGGCTACCGCTATACCCCAATCGATCCGCAGACCCAACTGCCATGGCCGGATATCCCCCCGGCATTCATGGAGCTGGCTCAGCGTGCAGCCGAAGCCTGCGGCTTTGCGGGTTTTGTTCCTGATGCTTGCCTGATTAACCAGTACATACCCGGCGCAAAAATGTCCCTGCATCAAGACAAGGACGAAAAGCACTACGAGTGGCCGGTGGTATCAGTTTCCCTCGGGCTACCTGCGATCTTTCTTTTTGGTGGCCATCAGCGCAATGACAAAACCCAACGCGTAGCGCTGTTGCATGGTGATGTCGTGGTCTGGGGCGGTGAAGACCGTTTGCGCTTTCACGGTGTCCTGCCGATCAAGCCCGGCCATCACCCCTTGCTGGGGGAGCAGCGAATAAACTTCACCTTCCGGCGCGCCCATTAAGCTAAAGGGCAGCAGACTCATTGGCAGCGCGTGATTTGACCGGGCAGACCACCTTGTGCAGGTTGAGGGCGGTGTTGATAATGCCGATATGGCTGAACGCCTGAGGAAAATTGCCCAGCATGCGCTTTTCCCTGGGGTCGTATTGCTCGGCGAGCAAACCCAGGTCGTTGCACAACCCGCACAGCCGATCAAATAACGCCGCGGCCTCTTCCTCACGACCCATTAGCACGTAAACGTCCGCCAGCCAGAACGAGCACACCAGAAACGTTCCTTCGTGACCGGATACACCATCAACGCTGCGCTCAGTGTCGTAACGCAACAGCAGACCGTCCTGAATGAGGTGCTTCTCGATGGCCGCAACCGTGCCAATCACTCGCGGATCATCAACCGGCAAGAAACCGGTCAGCGCAATCTGCAACAGACTGGCATCCAGCGCCGAGGAACCGTAGGTCTGTGTGAAACTGCCCATGTCCGGGTCGTAACCGTTTAAGCAGACATCCGCGTGGATGTCGTCGGCGACCTTGCGGTAGTGAACCGCCAGCGCCCGCTCCTTTTCGGTTTGCGCCGACTCCGCAAGCAACGTCGAATTGCGGTCGAAGGCGACCCATGTCATGACCTTGGAATGAGTGAAATGGCGCGGCTCGGAGCGAATCTCCCAGATTCCCTTGTCCGGCATATGCCAGACTTTTTCCAGAAACGGCATGATCACGCGAGAAATCGCGATACTGCGCGGCGGACGCGGCAAACCACCTCTGATAGCCTGAATCATGGCGTCAGCGACTTCGCCATAGACGTCCAGTTGCATCTGCGTCGCTGCACCGTTGCCGATGCGCACAGGGCGCGAGCCTTCGTAGCCATTCAGCCAGGGCAATTCGAACTCTGACAGTCGTCTCTCACCGCCAAGCCCGTACATTATTTGTATCTGTTCAGGATTACCAGCCACCGAACGCATCAACCACTCGCGCCATGCAGCCGCCTCCTCGAAGTAACCGAGATTCATGAACGCCAGCAGCGTCATCGTCGCATCACGTAGCCAGCAGTACCGATAATCCCAGTTGCGCTCACCGCCCAGTTGCTCAGGCAGCGATGTAGTGACCGCCGCGACAATGCCGCCCGTGGGCTGATAGGTCATCGCCTTCAAGGTGATCAGTGAGCGTTTGACCTGCTGTGTCCAGGGGCCGACGTCAGGGCAGCGATCAGAGAATTCAAGCCAGAAATACTCGGTTTCGGCCAGCGCCGATTCAGCATCGATGGCGTCATGAAGGCTTTCAAAAGACGCCTGATGAGTCAGGACAAACGCCTGGCGCTGGCCTTCGGCGATCTGGAAATGGCAGCCGGTGTGGTGATCGAATGCGCGCAACGGCTCAGGGGCACGCAGCACCAGCATTTCAGGGCCCGCCACTGCCGTGAGGGTCTGGCCGCCTTTGTTCTCGACCCATGGCACACTGCTGCCGTAGTCAAAGCGAATCGCAAGGTCCATCTCGAAAGACACCTGCCCACTCAGGCCAACGACCATCCGAACCAGGTGACTGCCTTCGCCCGGCGGCATGAAGTCAATGAGCATGGCGCGCCCGGTAGCGGTTTCGAACAGGGTCTCAAGAATCAGGGTCCCTTCCCGATAACGTCGCTCGGTACTGATCAGGGGCTGGCTGGGAGCAAGCTTCCAGCGCCCGTTGTCGACGTCACCCAGGAGCGCGGCGAAACAGGCAGGTGAATCAAATCGCGGGAAGCACAGCCAGTCAAGCGAGCCATCTCTGGCGACGAGCGCGGCAGTTTTGCAATTGCCGAGCAATGCGTAGTCTTCGATCAATGCAGCCATGAACAGCATCCATCATCGGGGAAACATCAACAGCCGTTCAGCGCGGCAGCATGTAGCGCTCAATGGCGCTGGCAACTCCATCTTCCAGATTACTGCCGGTGACGACATCAGCCTGACTGCGAACGCTTTCCTCAGCCTGCCCCATGGCAACTGAAAACCCGGCTTTATGGAACATCGCGACATCGTTGCCGCCATCACCCAGTGCAGCGGTGTGCGCCATGTCGACGCCCAACTGCCCTGCCAGGGTGACCAGCGCATTGCCTTTGTTGGCATCCAGCGCAGTCACATCCAGATAGTAAAGCTGCGAGCGTGCAGCGAAGGCTTTTCCTTCAATCATCGGGTTGAGGGTTGTTTCGAGCTGCTTCAAGAGCTCGAAATCGGTACTGGCGGCGACGATCTTGTCGACCCGATCCAGCCACGGCTCGAAGCTCTCAACCTGGACCGGCTCGTAACCAAGAGTCGTGCGTTCGTGCTCGACGTAAGCGCCCTGCGGATCGATCAGAAACCACTGGTCATCGGCGAACACCCACACCGCTACCTCGTATCCGGAGAACAGCTCGATGCAGGTCCGCGCAGCTAGCGGGTCAATGCGGTAAGCAAACAGGACGCTGCCGTCCGGGGCGACGATATTGGCACCGTTGAAGCCTGCGGTCGGCAGATCGACGCCCAAGGCTTCGATCTGTTCGCGCATGGCACGTGGGGGACGACTGCTGGCAACGGTGAACAGGATTCCGGCATCGCGCAACCGGGCTACGGCATCGATCGTCGCCTGACTCAAGCTGTGATCGGGGCGCAATAAAGTCCCATCGATATCGGAAAGCACGAAACGAACTTGCGGTGTCTTTACTTCAGGCATTGATATCCCGCCATTCTCGACCGTCTTTGCCCAGCAATGAATCCGCAGAAGCAGGTCCATTGCCCCCTGCGGGATACAGCTCGACCTGAGGATTCTTCTGCCATGCATCCAAGAACGGCTGCACCGCCCGCCAACCGTTTTCAATGTTGTCGGCACGCTGGAACAGGGTCTGATCCCCGGTGAGGCAGTCGTAGATCAAGGTTTCATAACCCGTAGAAGGCTGCATCTCGAAAAAGTCTTTGTACTCAAAGCCCAGCTCGATGTCTTCCATTTGCAGGGTCGGACCGGGACGCTTGGCGTAAAGGTCAAACCACATCCCCTCATTGGGCTGGATATGGATGCGCAGGTAGTTTGGCTTGATACGGTCGACTTCGGTATCGCGAAACTGCGCATAGGGCGCTGGCTTGAAGCAAATCGCGATCTCGGTGCTGCGCGTGCTCATGCGCTTGCCGGTGCGCAGGTAAAACGGTACGCCGACCCAGCGCCAGTTATCGATCATGACCTTGAGGGCCACGTAGGTTTCAGTGGTACTGGCCGGATCAACCTTGTTTTCCTGACGATACCCGGGCACATCAGCACCATCCCTGGAGCCTTCCGAGTACTGACCGCGAACCGAATTAGCCAGTGCCTCCTTTTCAGACCAGGGGCGAATCGCACCGATGACCTTGGCCTTCTCGCCGCGAACTGCATCCGCGCCAAAGGCCGCCGGGGGCTCCATGGCAACCATGGCCAGCAACTGGAACAGGTGATTGGGGACCATGTCCCGCAACGCACCGGTGTTTTCATAAAAACTGCCGCGTGTCTCCACCCCTACCGTTTCGGCGGCAGTGATTTGCACGTGGTCGATATAATGGTTGTTCCAGAAGGATTCGAACAAGGCGTTGGAGAAACGACTGACCAGAATATTCTGTACCGTCTCTTTGCCCAGATAGTGATCGATCCGGTAGATCTGCTTCTCGGTCATGACCTTGAGCAGGCACTCATTGAGTGCAACGGCGCTGGGCAGGTCGGAGCCGAAAGGTTTTTCGATGACCACGCGGCGAAACTGGCCCGACGCTTCGTTCAGCAAGCCGGAAGAACCAAGGCGCGTGGCTACTTCACTGAAGAAACGCGGAGCGGTTGCCAGGTAGAACACCGCATTGCCGGTGCCGGTGCTTTTGATTTTCCCGGCGATATCGCTGTAAGTGGAATCGTCGAGGAAGTCGCCCTGCACATAGCTGATACGGCCAGCCAGTTTGCTCCACAGCTCCGGATCCAGAGGATCCTTACCGTCATCAGCAACTTTGCTGGCTGCCTCCTGACGAATGAAATCCTCGAGCTTTTTCGCAAAATCCGCATCGCTGATCGCGTTGTGGTCAACGCCAACGATGTACAGGTTTTCATCAACCAGACCGTCCCTGCTCAGGTTGTACAGCGCCGGCATCAGCAGGCGCTTTACAAGGTCCCCATGGGCACCGAACAGGAACAGCGTGGTGGGTGGCGCAACTTCAGGCGTTTGCCGGGTAGTGCTGCGCGATAAACCCATTATTTAGGACCTTCCTTGTGACCGCCGAAACCGAAGCGCATTGCCGACAGCATTTTGTCTGCGTACGAGCTCTTCTGCCGTGAACGGAAGCGGGCAAACAGTGCGCTGGAAAGTACAGGGACAGGAACGGCTTGCTCCATGGCCGCCTCGATGGTCCAGCGCCCTTCACCGCTATCGGCCACAGCACCGGAATAAGCGTCCAGTTGCGGGTCGGTTGCCAATGCATCGGCAGTCAGGTCCAGCAACCAGGAGGAGACCACGCTGCCGCGACGCCAGACTTCGGCGATATCGGCCATGTTCAGATCGAAGCGTTGCTCGACCGGCAGGTTTTCCGAATTCTTCTGCTTGAGGATATCGAAGCCCTCGGCAAAGGCTTGCATCATGCCGTACTCGATACCGTTGTGAATCATCTTCACGAAGTGACCGGAACCGGCCGGGCCTGCGTGGATGTAGCCACGTTCAGCGCGGTCATCGGCAGAATTGCGACCTTTGGTGCGCTCAACTGAACCCATGCCCGGAGCCAGCGTCGCGAAAAGCGGATCAAGACGTCTGACCACTTCATCTTCGCCACCGATCATCATGCAGTAGCCGCGCTCAAGACCCCATACGCCGCCTGAAGTACCGACGTCGACATAATGCAGCCCCTTGGCTGTCAGCGCCTGAGCACGACGTACGTCGTCTTTATAGAAGGTGTTGCCGCCATCAATGATCACGTCGTCTGCATCAAGCAGGTCGCTCAGGACATTGATGGTTTCTTCAGTAGGCTCGCCTGCAGGGAGCATGACCCAGATGGCGCGAGGCTTGTCCATGGCTGCCACCAGCGCAGGCAGATCGGCCACGGCAGTCGACCCTTCCTTGGCAAGGGCGCTGCGAGACGATTCATCACGGTCGTACACCACGGTGGTGTGGCCATTGAGCATGAGGCGTCTTGCGATATTGCCGCCCATGCGGCCCAGTCCGATGATTCCAAGTTGCATGCTGGTGCTCCGTAATTCGCGATAAAACAAAAAAATGTTACCTCATTGTACAGCTCACTCCGTCGTGAGCCAGCCATGAGCATGATTTTTAAAGCGGCAAATTCCCGCTATCCCAAGCGCTGCGGGGGCTGCAAGGTGGCCAATGGACACCAGTCGAGAATCACAAGCAATCAAGAACAAGAAACGTTCGCGACCCTCCAAAATAAAAAAGTTCCATTTTTGCGCAAAAGAAATCAGAATTGTGGCCGATAGAGAGGTAAGCAGAGGCGAGTCGGGGATCGCGATAGTCATTTGCCAAGACCTTTCATGTTGAATCCGCCATTTGCGAGGTGAGCAATGGGCACTGTACTACCGGCAACCGCACCACAAACTCTCTATGTCACTATCCGTCGTGACGAACTGCGCCAACTTAAAGAAGAGCGCGAACAGTTGCTCAGCAAGGTCGCTCATTTGAGCCTCATGCTGCAACAATCGCAGTTGATGATCTCCAGCAACGCCCTTCAAGCCTGACCCCCACTCGTTGCCTCTGAGCAACGCAGCGTGACGAATAGCGGCAAGCCCGATCAGCTGGCTTGCCCGTGGCAGCACCCTCCTCCGAATTCCTTTCTTTTCTAATTTAAAAACCACTCTGAATTCGAGTTTCAACACAGCAACGCCTGCTGGAATTGAAACGTATTCCGTAGGAGCTCACGAGCACCGCGAGGCAGCGATGGCGTCCTGTCTGATACACCCCTATCGCGGCCTCGCGGTGCTCGTGCGCGCCTACAGGTTCTAGGTTTGCCTCGAGACAGCGCGTTGTAAGGGGCACCCGGACACCTCCTACAGGGCTGGCGCTGTACGTGAGACACGTGCGGCAACTCTTACGAACCAATCGTTCCAGGCCCCTCTGCCGGGGTGTTTCACCTAAAAATCCGACCGGACACCCTGTCTAACGTTCAAACCCTATGCGGGTTTACCGCGATTACAGCGTTTTCTGCCAGAACATGGCCTTACCCATCTGCGGATCCAGCTCATAGCCCGCGAAGCCCAGTTTGCGATAGGCGCCCTGAGCGATAGCGTTACCTTCCAGCACTTCCAGAGTCAGCTTGCAGCAACCACGCTGACGGGCGATTTCTTCGACCTTTGCCAACATCTTCTGACTGATACCCAAACCTCGGTATTTACCCAGAACTGCGACGTCATGAATATTGACCAATGGCCGACACTGAAAGGTTGAAAAACCCTCGAAGCAATTGACCAGCCCCACCGGCTCGCCAGCGATGAAGGCCAGGACACTGAACGCGTGAGGACGCTTCGCCAGCTCAATGGCCACTTGCTGCTGCGTATCAATCGATAACGGCTCACCACCGCCCATGACATCTTCGGCGTACTGACTGAGCATGAAGCCGATCGCTTGCGCATGCACCGGGTTGGTGTAGCTGGCTTGCAGTACCAAAACTTCAGGGCTATCCATTACATCCTCTATACGACTGCGTGATCACGAATATGGCTGACTCGACCGAGTCAGGCCTCCGATTCTATCCCGACGTGCGCGAAAATGTTTCGATCAGAGATCAGGATAATTCTACGAGTGCCCCAGGAATAAGCGACACACGCACCAAGAAAAGGCCGTAGTCGTTGTAGGAGGTTATTTTTGCCCCACGTAGGCACGTGCCACACGCCCGCCTGAAGCCCAAGAGCACTATCGTCTAACAATCCGACGGCCGGTCATTGGCATGCCCCATGGGATTTTTTTCCGCTCTAACATAGAGCAGTGCGGCATTTCGCCACATACAACGGATGATATTGCCCCCGTGTAATCAGGCTCCGAACCCTATCCCAGACATTTCCCACAAAAAAAGTCGAAACTTTCCAATCAACGCACAGGTCATCTGATAACAGCGCCTATGCTGTTGGCTAAGCCCGCGTTTTTAGCACTACCTGTCTGTCCGTGAAGAACGCAAACAGTAAATGGGTACTGATCTTGCGTAGTGCTTGTGTGCCCGGTCATAGGACATGGCCAATAACAAATCTGATGCAGTACCGATACTGTATTGAATGGGGAGAAATCGATGATTAGCGCCGCTGTCAAAACCCAGAAGGGAGAGAGTTTTAATCAGCCGGCCAGCGAGCTGACTCATCTGCCAGGCTTCGCTACGACGAGCGTTCCACTGCTGCAACTGCCTGCCGTTACACAGCCTGTGATCGTGTCGAGCAATAGACGTAAAGTCCTGTTTGTCACGTCTGAACTGGCTGACTTGGTCAAGACCGGGGGGTTGGGTGATGTTTCTGCCGCGTTGCCGCGCGCCATGCGCCACCTGCACGACGTCCGAGTGCTGATTCCCGGCTACCCGCAAGTGCTTAACAGTGGCAACCCGATTCACGTCATCAGCCAATTGGGCGGCCACGCAGCCCTGCCGCCTTGCAAGATCGGCCGGATGGACATGAAAGACGGCCTGGTGATTTACGTGCTGATCTGCCCAGAGCTGTATGAGCGTGAAGGTACGCCTTACGCCGACAGCCAAGGACGTGACTGGTCCGACAACCATATTCGCTTCGCCCGACTGGGTCTGGCGGCGGCTGAATTTGCAGCCGGCGCAGTAAAAACCCAGTGGAGCCCTGAGCTGGTTCACGCTCATGACTGGCCTGCCGGCCTGGCACCCGCCTACATGAAATGGCGCGGACAGACCACTCCTACGATCTTCACCATTCACAACCTGGCTTATCAGGGCACTGTGAGCACAGCATCCGCCCGTGAACTGGGTATTCCGGATGAAGCTTTGAGCGCTGAAGGTATGGAGTTCTACGGCAAGCTGTCCTTTATCAAGGCAGGTATGGCTTACGCCAGCCACATCACCACGGTCAGCGCGACCTATGCCAAGGAAATCACGACCCCCGAGTTCGGTTGCGGCCTTGAAGGTTTCCTGCAGCATAAAGCCAACCGCGGCCAGCTCAGCGGTATCCCGAATGGGATTGACGCCAGCTGGGATGCAGCGACCGACGAACACTTGATTTGCCACTTCGCGCCTAATGAATGGCAGCGCAAGGAAATCAACGCCGACCACGTACGTGAATTGTTTGAACTTGAGCCGTCCACCGGCCCGCTATTCGCCGTGGTTTCGCGTCTGGTCTATCAGAAGGGTCTGGACCTGACCATCGGTGTTGCTGAACACATCGTTAACAATGGCGGCCAGATAGCGATTATCGGTCGTGGCGAGCCCGAAGAAGAAGACGCCATGCGCGCCCTGGCAGAACGCTTCCCGGGGAAAATCGGTGTACGTATCGGCTTCAACGAAACCGACGCCCGCCGCATGTTCGCAGGCAGTGACTTCCTGCTGATGCCGTCGCGTTACGAACCTTGCGGCCTGAGCCAGATGTACGCCCAGCGTTTCGGCTCTCTGCCGGTCGCTCGCAACACTGGCGGTCTGGCTGACACCATCGAAGATGGCGTCACCGGCTTCCTGTTCAACGAGTCAACGGTCGAAAGCTATAAAGAAGCATTGAACCGCGCCTTCAAGGTGTTTTCCAACTCAGCACTGATCAACGCCATGCGTTGCCGGGCAATGGCAGCCCCGTTTAACTGGCACCAAGCGGTAGAGCCTTACGCAGAGCTCTATCAGGACCTGTTGAAAAAGAACGTGGGAACTGCACTTCATTATTGATTAAGGGGTCAACGGATGCCTCTGCGTACGGACGAGAACTGGCGCCACGGCGCCGTATTACTGGATTCTGGCCACACGCGGTTCGCCCTCTGGGCACCCGACGCCTATTACGTCAGTGTAGAAATCGAGGGTGGCCAGTCTCTGGCCATGCTCCCGCAAAACGAAGGATGGTTTGTACTCGAGGCCCGCTGTCCGGCGGGCACTCGCTACAGGTACAACATCGACGGGGAACTCGAAGTCCCCGATCCTGCCTCCCGCGCCCAATCTTCTGATGTCCACTCCCATAGCGTGGTGGTCGATCCCCTCGCTTATGAATGGCAGAACACCGGCTGGCAAGGTCGCCCTTGGTCCGAGGCTGTCATTTACGAGTTGCACGTGGGGTCACTGGGCGGCTATGCCGGGGTCGAGGCTCATCTGGAGCGTCTGGCCGCGCTTGGGGTCACAGCCATCGAGCTGATGCCTATTGCGCAATTTCCTGGTGAGCGAAATTGGGGCTACGACGGTGTATTGCCCTACGCACCACAGTCCTCCTACGGTACACCGGAGCAACTCAAGCATCTGATCGATACTGCTCACGGCCATGGCCTGATGGTGATCCTTGACGTGGTCTACAACCACTTCGGCCCGGACGGCAATTATCTGGGGCGTTACGCGAAAGGATTCTTCCGCAACGATGTGAAGACCCCGTGGGGCGACTCCATTGATTTCAGGCGTCGGGAAGTCCGCGATTTCTTCATCGACAACGCTCTGATGTGGCTGCTCGAATACCGGTTCGACGGTCTGCGGATGGACGCCGTACACGCGATCAAGGACGACACCTTCCTGCAGGAGTTCGCGCAGAGGGTTCGTGAGCAGATCGACGCGCCGCGCCATGTCTGGCTTAACCTCGAGAACGAGTTCAACCAGGCCAGCCTGCTGGAACAGGGCTACGATGCGCAATGGAACGATGACGGTCACAACACGCTGCACGTGCTGCTGACCGGCGAGACCGATGCGTATTACACCGACTTCGCTCACCAGGCCACCGAGAAGCTGGCGCGCTTGCTGAGCCAGGGTTTTGTCTATCAGGGCGAACCGACTCGCCACGGCCATACCCGGGGCGAATCCAGCGGGCATCTGCCGCCCAGCGCATTTGTCCTGTTCCTGCAGAACCACGATCAAATTGGCAACCGGGCCTTTGGTGAGCGCCTGCCGCAAATCTGCTCCGCACCTGCGTTGCGGGCGGCCACCGCCTTGTGGTTACTCTCACCGATGATCCCACTGATGTTCATGGGCGATGAATGGGCAGCCAGTGAGCCGTTTCTGTTTTTCACCGATCATCACGGCGAACTGGCCGATGCCGTGCGTGAAGGCCGACGCAGTGAATTTGCCGACTTCGCAGCCTTTGCTGACGAAGAGAAACGCGAACACATTCCCGATCCCAACGATCCGGCAACCTTCGAAGCCTCCAGACCGGCTTTTGACGCGGTGTATCTGGAAACCGACAAAGGCAGCGACCACCGCAACTGGCTTGAGCTCTATCGCCAGCTGTTGGCGCTTCGTCACCAGCACATCGTCCCTCGCCTGCCAGGCAGTCACGCCTTGGGCGCTGAAGTGCTGAGCGAAGGCGCGGTGTCTGCGCGCTGGAGGATGGGCGACGGCGCGTTGCTGCGCATCGATATCAATCTCACTGAACACGCGGTCACCGCCCCTGAATGGAAAAGCGGCAGCGTTGTTTTCGAAACCCTGCCACATGCGGCAGAACTTTCCCGGCGAGGCATCCTCAATCCATACACGGCCATTGTCAGCCTGATAGCAACCGATGTTCTGGAGGAACGGGATGAGCAATGAGCAAATAGAGAGCCTGGCTGCCGAAGCAGGCTTGTCCGTGGACTGGATTGATGCAAACGGAAAGGCGCAAAGGGTCAGCCCTGAAGTGCTGAGCAAGATTCTGGGCTGCCTGGGTTTTCCGGCTGACGACAATCTGCAGATAGACGCCAGCCTGCAACGCCTGAAGCTTGCCCATCACCAACCCACACCTCCGCCTTTGCTGACCGTCGACCATGGCAGCAACCTGGATCTGAGTGCCTGGTTTGAACCGGGCACGCCTTTCGTCCTGCATCTGGAAGACGGCGCCACCATCGACGCCAACCTGACCGCTAATGCCAGCCTGCCCGCCCTGGCTCCAGTGGGCTATCAGCAACTGAACATCGCCGGTCAACACCTGACCATCGCTGTTGCTCCGAAGACTTGCTTCAGCATGGCCATGGCGACCGACAGCCGCGTGCCGCGTGCCTGGGGGCTGACCGTTCAATTGTATGGCCTGCACCGCGAAGGCGACGGCGGTTTTGGCGATACCCAAGCGCTGGAAAGTCTTGCTCGCGCTGCCGGAGAACGTGGTGCTCACGCGCTGGCGATCAGTCCTGTGCACGCGATGTTTGCCAATGACCCGCATCGCTACAGTCCTTACTCGCCCTCCAGCCGCCTGTTTCTCAACAGCCTGTATTGCTCGCCCGGCGCTATTCTGGGTGAGCGCGCGTTGCGCATGGCCATTGAAGAGTCCGGCCTGAGCGATGAGCTCAAACGCCTTGAAGCGCTGCCGTTGGTAGACTGGCCTGCCGCCGCCAGCGCCAAGTGGAAAGTGCTGCGCAAGCTGTATGACGCTTTCAGCGGGAGCGATCATCCGCTGCACGAGGACTTCAACAGCTTCCGCCACAGCGCGGGAGAAGCACTTGAGAATCACTGCCGATTCGAGGCCATCCGCGATGAATGCCCGCGTCTGGGCATGAGCGATAACTGGCATGAATGGCCAGAAGAGTTCAAGAATCCACGCAGTGAGGCCATCGCCCGCTTTGCCGCCAATCACAGCGAGCAGATTGGCTTCTACGCCTTCGCCCAATGGCTGACGGCCCGTGGTCTGGAGCGTGCACAAGTTGCTGCCCGCAGCAGCGGCATGAGTGTAGGGCTTATTGCCGACCTCGCCGTCGGTGCAGATGGCGCGGGCAGTCAGGCATGGAGTCGGCAGGATGAATTGCTCTCCGCGCTCAGCGTCGGTGCGCCGCCGGACATTCTCAACCGTGCCGGACAAAGCTGGGGGATTTCCGCTTTTTCTCCTGAAGGCCTGAAGCGTAATGGTTTCCGTGCGTTCATTGAAATGCTGCGGGCCAACTTCGCCCATGCAGGCGGCCTGCGCATCGACCACATTATGGGCTTGCAACGTCTGTGGGTAGTGCCACTAGGCTCACCCGCCAGCGAAGGTGCCTACCTCAACTATCCGCTGGACGACATGCTCCGGCTGCTCAGTCTTGAATCGTGGCGACACAAAGCGATCGTGCTGGGTGAAGACCTGGGCACTGTTCCTCCCGGCCTGCACGAAAAGCTGGCTGCCCGGGCAATCCTCGGCATGCGCGTGCTGCTGTTCGAACAGAACAACGCGAACTTCAAGCCGATCCTCGACTGGTCCGATCAAGCCCTTGCCACCACCAGCACCCACGACCTGCCGACACTGGCGGGTTGGCTGGTGGAGAACGATATCGCCTGGAACCTGCGTCTGGGCATGGTCAACGAGCAACAAGCGCAAGACTGGAGCGCAGACCGCCATCGCGAACGCGACGGGCTGCGTCAGGTCTTGAGCCAAAACTCCACTAACTTCAGCGACGGACGTCCGGATGCAGAACAAATGATCGACGCCAGCATCCGCTATATCGGCCACACCCGTGCGCCTCTGGTGCTCCTGCCAATGGAAGATGCGATGGGCCTGACCGAGCAGTTCAACCTGCCTGGCGACACGCCGCAACACCCCAACTGGCGCCGCCGTATTCCCGGCGAAAGTTCGACATTGATGGACAACGAAGCCGTTGCACGACGGGTTGAGCTGTTGTGTCAGGCACGCCTGCAGGCTGCGGAGCGTGATCAATGAGCCCGCGCCTGGAAACTCTGCGTGCCACGCAGCGCCTGCAATTTCATAAAGACTTCTCCCTGGATGACGCCGTAGCGCTGGTGCCCTACTTCGCCAGCCTGGGTATCAGCCATATCTACGCCTCGCCGCTGCTAAAGGCTCGCGCGGGTTCGATGCATGGTTATGACGTGGTCGATCCGCGGGTCATCAACCCGGAACTCGGTGGTGAACCAGCGCTGCGTCGTCTGGTCAGCGCCCTGCGTGAAAAAGGCATGGGCCTGATTCTGGACATCGTGTCCAATCACATGGCTGTGGGCGGTAACGATAATCCTTGGTGGCTTGATCTGCTCGAGTGGGGACGGCGCAGTCCCTACGCTGACTTCTTCGACATTCAGTGGCACTCGCCGGATCCGTTGCTCAAAGGCCAGCTGCTGCTGCCGTTTCTCAGCACAGACTACGGGACCGTATTGCAAGCCGGTGAGATTCCGCTGCGCTTCGACCCCGACCATGGCGTGTTCTACATCGAGCATTACCAGCACCATTTCCCGATCAACCCTGGTACTTACGGGCCATTGCTTGAATCCGATGAGAATCCGCTTCTGGACGAATTGAGCAAGCGCTTTGCCGCACTTGATCAATTCCCGCAGGCATGGGAACGAGCCAGACAAGCCCGCGCCGAACTGGTCGAGCTGGTTAAAGACAAATCGATCATGAAAGCCATTGAGCTGGCGATGCAGCGCTACGACTCGACTACACCCGAAGGCTTCGATCGGCTGCATCACTTGCTGGAGGCCCAGCATTACCGTCTGGCTAGCTGGCGCACCGCAGGCGACGATATCAACTGGCGGCGCTTCTTCGACATCAACGAACTGGGTGGCTTGCGAGTCGAGCGCTCCAACGTGTTTGAAGCCACCCACGGCAAGATCTTTGAGATGATCAGCGCAGGCCTGGTGGACGGTCTTCGCATCGACCACATTGACGGTCTGGCAGATCCACGCGGTTATTGCCGGAAACTGCGCCGCCGGGTCAACAGCCTGCTCGCTGCGCGTCCTGCGGGCACCGAACTGGCGCATTTGCCGATCTTCGTCGAGAAGATCTTTGGCCCTGATGAATCGTTGCGTCAAGACTGGGGTGTCGATGGCACCACCGGTTATGAATTCATGAATCAGGTGTCGCTGCTGCAACATGACCCCAAGGGTCAGGAACCTCTGGCCGAGCTGTGGAGCCGCATCAGTGAACGCACCGCTGACTTTGATCAGGAAGTGCTTGAAGCACGTGATCTAGTGCTGCACGGCACACTGGCGGGTGACTTTGAAAACGTCGCGCAATCCTTGCTGCAAGTAGCACGCAGTGACCTGATGAGCCGCGACCTGACGCTGGGAGCGATTCGCCGGGCCTTGCTGGCGTTGGTAGTGAACTTCCCGATTTATCGGACCTACATCAGCGTGTGCGGGCGCTCTGCGGAAGATGAGCGTTTCTTCCAGCAAGCCATGCAAGGCGCACGCACCATGCTCAGCGAAGCTGACTGGCAAGTGCTGGATTACTTGCAGCGCTGGCTGGGTGGAGAGTCCTGGCGAAAGCTGCCACGGGGCAAGCAACGCAAGTTGAACAAAAACGCCTGTGTGCGCTTTCAGCAACTCACCTCGCCGGTGGCCGCCAAGTCGGTGGAAGACACCTCGTTCTATCGCAGTGCAGTATTGCTGTCGCGCAACGACGTAGGCTTTCATCCGCAGCACTTCAGCGCGCCGGTTCAGGATTTTCACGATGCTTGCCTGGCTCGCATCAAAGCCTTCCCGGACAACCTGCTGACCACCGCGACTCACGACCACAAGCGTGGTGAAGACACCCGCACTCGTCTCGCCGTGCTCAGCGAATGCGCCGGTTGGTACGGCGAGCAGGTGGAGCGCTGGCGCCAGTTGGCGGTACCGCTCAAAGGCGAAGAAAACCCGATCAGCCCTGGCGATGAGCTGATGCTGTATCAGGCCATGCTGGGCAGCTGGCCGCTGGACATGCAGGAGGATGAGTTCGAAAACTACGCAGAGCGCCTCATCAAGTGGCAGGAAAAGGCCCTGCGTGAAGCCAAACTGCAGAGCAGCTGGAGCGCGGCCAATGAACCGTATGAGCGCGCATGCCGGGAGTTCCTGCAGAACATCCTGCTCAGCCCTCAGGGGCTCGCGTTGCGTCAGTCGCTGGGCGCCACCGCTAACCGCATTGCTACCAACGGTGCATTGAACAGCCTGGCGCAAACCTTGCTTCGTATGACCGCGCCTGGCGTTCCTGATTTGTATCAGGGCACCGAGTACTGGGACTTCACTCTGGTCGATCCGGACAACCGCCGCCCTGTTGATTACGCAGATCGGCAGGACGCGCTGAGTCAGGCGTCCACTGTCAGCGATCTGCTGGGCTTCTGGCAGAACGGCCGGATCAAGCAAGCGCTTATCCATCAGGTGTTGAACCTGCGGGCCGGGCACTCCGAGCTGTTCAGTCGCGGCGACTATGTGCCGCTGGAGGTGCTGGGCACCCATGCTGACAAGGTGATGGCATTTGCCCGTGTTCTTGATGCAGAACAGGCTATCGTTGTGGTGCCACGCTTGTGCAATGAACTATTGGGTACTGCCCAAACTCCATTCATCAATGCAGAAAATTGGGGGGACACGCGGGTCGTTCTACCGTTCGCGGATGCAAATCGAAGTTGGAAGGGACTTTTTTCAGACGCCGTAGTCACAACTGACAAGGAGTTGCTGCTCAGCGCAGCACTCGAGGAATTTTCTGTAAACCTGTTTATTCAGACTAAGTAAAACCTGGGAGTGTCGAGATGAGTGCCGACGAAAAGCGAATTCGCGAGTTTGCGTATCAGATATGGGAGTCGGAAGGGAAACCTTCCGGTCAGGACGCACGTCATTGGGAAATGGCTCGCAAGCTGGCTGAAGCTGAAGCGCTGGCTCCGGATAAATCCACCGCCCGCAAGGCAACCAAGCCTAAGCTGCCAAAGGTTGACGCCAAGCCGTCGGCTGATAAAGCCAAGCCTGCTACGGCAAAATCTGCTCCGAAAGCTGCCCCGAAACCGGCCAGCAAGCCAGCGGCGGCACCTGCCGCTAAACCGGCTGCCAAGCCTGCGAGCAAACCGGCTGCCGTGAAGAGCAAACCGGCTCCGGCGGCGACTCAGGCCGAACAGCCTGCAAAGCCAGCCGCTAAAAAACCCGCAGCCAAACCAGCAGCAAAAAAACCGGGCAAACCATCAGCGCCTTGATTCCTCCAAAGCGCCGCACCAACTCCGTACCGCAGGGATCACGTTCTTAACCGTCGTGACCTGCGGTAACCCAACATTTTTTACTTCGACTTTTTGTTGAAGCGCTCTCGCTTCGACCGCGGTTTCGGCCGCCCCGAAAAACACCAGCCGTCAGGAACGCACAATGAACACGCAGTCCAAAACCTCAAAGAAAGACAGTCCACAAGGTGCATCCGCCAAGGCCGATCAAGTCGAAGCCAGCGTGTCACGTATTCGTGAAGGCCTTCCCTTCCCTCTCGGCGCCAGCTGGGACGGTCTGGGCGTCAACTTCGCGATCTTTTCGGCCAACGCTACCAAGGTTGAGCTTTGCCTGTTTGATTCCACCGGCGAAGTTGAACTTGAACGCATTGAGTTGCCGGAATACACCGACGAGATTTACCACGGTTATCTGCCTGACGCCCACCCGGGGCTGATCTACGGCTACCGTGTCTACGGTCCATATGACCCAAAAAATGGCCATCGCTTCAACCACAACAAACTGCTGATTGACCCGTATGCCAAACAATTGGTTGGCGAACTGAAATGGTCAGAAGCGTTGTTTGGTTACACCATCGGCCACCCGGACGGCGACCTCAGCTTTGACGAACGCGACAGCGCGCCGTTCGTGCCGAAAAGCAAGGTCATCGACCCCGCCTACACCTGGGGTCGTGACCAGCAGATCAGCGTGCCGTGGGACAAGACCATCCTGTATGAAACTCATACCCGTGGTTTCACCATGCGTCACCCGTCGGTGCCGGATGAACTCAAAGGCACGTTTTCCGGTTTGATGGTTGCTGACGTGATCGATCACATCCGCAAGCTGGGTGTGACCTCCGTCGAGTTATTGCCGATTCACGCTTTCGTCAACGATCAGCATCTGTTGCAGAAAGGCATGACCAACTACTGGGGCTATAACAGCATTGCGTTCTTTGCCCCTGATCCGCGCTACCTCGCTCATGGCAAGATTGCCGAGTTCAAGGAAATGGTTGCGCACATGCACCATGCCGGGCTGGAAGTCATCCTTGACGTGGTCTACAACCACACTGCGGAAGGCAACGAACTCGGTCCGACCCTGTCCATGCGCGGCATCGACAACGCCTCGTACTATCGTTTGATGCCTGACGATAAACGTTTCTACATCAACGACTCCGGCACCGGCAACACGCTGGATCTGAGCCACCCTTGCGTGCTACAGATGGTTACCGACTCCCTGCGTTACTGGGCTTCGGAAATGCACGTCGACGGTTTCCGCTTCGACCTGGCAACCATTCTTGGCCGCTACCACGATGGCTTTGACGAGCGTCACAGCTTCCTCGTGGCCTGCCGCCAGGATCCGGTCCTGCGTCAGGTGAAACTGATTGCCGAGCCGTGGGACTGTGGTCCAGGCGGCTATCAGGTCGGCGGATTCCCACCGGGCTGGATGGAGTGGAACGACAAATTCCGCGATACCGTGCGCGCGTTCTGGAAAGGCGATGAAGGCCAACTGGCGGATTTCGCCGGGCGCATGACTGCGTCGGGCAACATGTTCAACCAGCGCGGTCGCAGGCCTCAGGCGTCGGTGAACTTTATCACCGCTCACGACGGCTTCACCTTGCATGACCTTGTCTCCTACAACGACAAGCACAACGAAGCCAACGACGAAAACAATCAGGACGGCAGCAACAACAACCTGTCCTGGAACCACGGCGTGGAAGGCCCGACAGAAGATCCCGAAATCAACGCGTTGCGCTTGCGCCAGATGCGTAACTTCTTCGCCACCTTGCTGCTGGCCCAGGGTACGCCGATGGTGGTTGCCGGTGACGAGTTCGCCCGCACCCAGCACGGTAATAACAACGCCTACTGCCAGGACAGTGAGATTGGCTGGGTAAACTGGGATCTGGACGAAGACGGCAAGTCACTGCTCAAGTTCGTCAAGCGCCTGATCAAGCTCCGACTGACTTACCCGATCCTGCGTCGTAGTCGCTTCCTGGTAGGCGATTACAACGAAGAAATCGGCGTCAAGGATGTCACCTGGCTGTCGCCGGATGGCAACGAGATGGGCATCGAGCAATGGGAAGACGCACACGCCCGTTGCCTGGGCATGTTGATGGACGGCCGTGCCCAAGAGACCGGCATCCGTCGGCCTGGCGCTGACGCGACCTTGCTGCTGGTAGTCAACTCGCACCATGACGGGGTCAACTTCACCCTGCCACAAGTGCCTGAAGGCGAGCACTGGACCTGCCTGGTCGATACAAATCAGCCAGACATGAAAGCCAGTGAGCAATTTGGTTTTGGTGATCACTACACCGTCACTGCTCGCTCACTGCTGCTGTTCGAACTGCAGCACGATGAAAACGCATGAGTCAGGCGCTCAGTGAGTTCCTCGACTGGCGCAAGCACGGCTATGCCGATACGCGAGCGCTGGGCGAATGCTTGCAGGCGCTGATTGACGAAGGGCTGGATCAGCTCCCCTTTCCTGCCAGCGGCCAGATACTTGAGCGCTGGCAAGGACTGGCCTGCGTTGCCGGGCATGATCTGGGGTTGTGCAAATTGTATGAAGGCCACACCGATGCGTTGGCCATCATGCATGAGGTGGGTGTCAACGCACCGGAAGCCGGGACCAGTTGGGGCATGTGGGCGGCCGAGCCGCCCCAGGCCAGGGTTAGCGTGCAGCGCAAAGGCGATAACCTGCACATCAGCGGTCGAAAAGCCTGGTGTTCGGGCGCGGCGGTACTCAGCCACGCATTGATGACTGCCTGGGACGAAGATGATCAGCAACAGCTGGTCGCCGTCGATCTCAGGCAACCCGGTGTCAGCATTACTCAGGAAGGTTGGCGTGCCGTGGGCATGGGCGCAACTGGCAGCGTTGAGGTGGTGTTCAAAAGCGCTCTAGGCGTCGCCATCGGTAAACCCGGTGATTATCTGGCCAGACCCGGATTCTGGCAGGGTGGCATCGGCATCGCAGCTTGCTGGTACGGGGCGTCCACAGCTCTGGCCCAGCGCCTGTTGCAACAAGGCTGCAAATCACAAGAGCCACACACCATGGCCCATTTGGGCGCGGTGGATGTGGCAATGCACAGTTCGTGGGCTGCCCTGCAACACGCGGCCCACCGTATCAATAAAACACCCATCGCCGACGCACAGGTGTTAGCGCGTCGCAGCCGAGCGGTGATCGAACACAATGTCGAGCAGGTGATTCTGCACGTTGGCCGCGCCTTGGGCGCCGGTCCTTACTGCAAGGATGCGCATTTCGCCCGGATGATCGCTGACCTCCCGGTTTTCCTGCGCCAGAGTCACGCCGAGCGTGACCTGGCAGCCCTGGGTGATCTGACAGCCCGGCAGGCTGTGATCACGCCATCACGGATGTGGCAACTATGACTGACCATAACCCCATCGTCGGCAGCGGCACCTCGCTGCAGGCCTGGAACGGATCGAAAAAACTCGCGCAACTGGCGTCAATCAGCGCCGATGAACTGGTCCCGCCCAACTCACGCGCGGTGATCATCGCCCCTCACCCTGACGATGAAGTACTCGGTTGCGGCGGCCTGATGCATCAACTGGCGCAACTGGGTCGACCACTGAAACTCATTTCGGTCACCGACGGCAGCGCCAGCCATCCCGGCTCGTCCACCTGGCCGGCCGAGCGGCTCAGTGTGATTCGCCCCCAGGAAAGCGCTGAAGCCTTGCGCCGCCTCGACCTGCCCATGCACAGCCTGCAATGGATACGGGGTGGTTTCGCTGACACCTCCGTGGCCCAACATGAAGATCAACTGACGGCTTTTATCGAGCGCTACCTTGAGCCAACGGACGTGGTGTTTACCACGTGGGCCAACGATGGGCACAGCGATCATGAAGCAGTTGGTCGCGCCAGCGCACGTGCTGCCCACGCCGTTGGCGCACGTTTGCACGAGGTGCCGATCTGGGCGTGGCACTGGGCTTCGCCTGAAGATGACCGCTTGCCTTGGGAGCGTGCGCGCAAGATCCTCCTGGAACCCGCCGATATCGCGCGTAAACGTCATGCGGCTCATGCATTTGCCAGTCAACTGGAAGGCGATCCCCGGATCGGTCTGCCGCCGGTATTGGCCGCGGATGTGCTGGAGCGTTTGATGCAGCCGTTTGAGGTGGTTTTTCTGTGAGTGTCGATGACAGCTACTTCGAACGACTTTTTCAGGAAAGCGACGACCCGTGGGCGTTCAAGAAACGCTGGTACGAACGCCGCAAGCGGGCGTTGACTCTAGCCGCCCTGCCCCGTGAGCGTTACGCGTCGGTATTTGAACCTGGCTGTGCGAATGGCGAGCTCAGCGCGGACCTGGCCACACGCTGCGATCGATTGCTGGTCTGCGATACCAACCGTTCGGCGGTTGAACTGGCACGTCAGAGGCTCGCGACGTTCACACAGGTAGAAGTCATGCATGGGCGTCTGCCTGAGCAATGGCCGGACGGCCGGTTTGATCTGATCGTGTTCAGCGAACTGGGCTATTACCTGGACGAGCAGGACCTCAATAGCTGGATTGATCGCGCTCTGGCGTCGCTGACAGATGATGGACAAGTACTTGGCTGTCACTGGCGACCACAGATTGATGGCTGCCCTATGGATGCGCAAAAGGTCCACGCGATCCTTGCGGCACGCTTGGAAATGCCCCGGATTTTCAGTCATGAAGAGGCAGATTTTTTCCTCGATGTCTGGAGCCGTGATGAAAGATCCGTCGCAGAAAGGGAGAACCTACGATGATTGGCGTGCTCATACCGGTTCACAACGAAGAACTGTTGCTCGGTCAGTGCCTTGAAACCCTGTTGCGTGCGAGTAGGCATACCGCATTGGCTGCCGAGCGGGTTGTCATTCTAGTGGTGCTGGACAGTTGCACTGATGCTTCGGCGAGCATTGCGCGGCAGTATGGCGTGGACACTGTCGAGGTCAATGTACGCAACGTGGGTCAGGCGCGGGCTGCAGGCGCGGCGCTGTTACTGGAACAGGGTGCCCGCTGGATTGCCTGCACCGATGGCGACAGTACCGTGGCTGAAGACTGGCTGGTAGAACAACTGGCGCTAGACGCCGATGCCGTCTGCGGGACAGTAACGCCCGGGGTCTGGCAGGACGGAATTCCCGTTGAAGCGCAGATTCGCTATCAACAGCATTATCAGCATCGTGACGGTCATCGCCACGTTCACGGGGCCAATATGGGCATCAGCGCGGCGGCTTATCGTCTGGCAGGTGGCTTCCCGCCGCTGGCTTGCCATGAAGACGTTCAGTTGATTCGGCAACTGGAGTTGAATGGGGCTCGTATCGCCTGGAGTTGCCGACCTCGCGTGACCACCAGCACCCGGCTGGAAGCACGGGCGGCGGGTGGTTTTGCCGATTTCCTGCGTTCGCTGACGGCGACAACCGGCTGATCATCAGGGTTGTTCATGATGGGCTGTTTGCATTCCCCCGGCGCCCAACTCAGGCATACCCAGCGCATTCTCGAAAAAACGCACGGCCTCGGCACTCAGGTTGCGATGAATATCTTCCCGGTCGACACCTTCACGGTCGTTACAAATAACCGGTGAAGTTGCTCTCAGCTCATCGCTGCAGGGCGCCATGAACACGAAGTGCCCTGCCCCCGCCAATAACTTGTAGTCCGGCGTCTGCGGCAGCTTGCGCGCCAGTGCTTCGGCATTCTGGTCAACGGCCAGCAGTTCGTCACCATCGCCGCTGTACAACAATACCGGGACGTGAACGTCCGCCAGAGTATGGCGGCCAAACATCAGTGTCAGCGGTGCCATCAACATCAATGCGCCAACCCTGGGATCAGCTTGTGCGTGCAGATCATCTCGATCTAGCAGCAATTCGCCTCCGGTCTTGCAGGCATCCCGATCATCAGGGCGTTTGGTGCAATACGTTTTCAGGCGCTGCAGATCAGGTTCTGCACCGGCCAGGATCAAAGCTGTTTCGCCCCCTGCCGAATAGCCAATGACGCCCACTTGATCGGCGCGGATATAGGGCGCAAGCGTCGGATCAAGCAGTGCAGTGCTGATTGCTTCGGAGATTTGCAGTGGTCGGCCATACAGATTGCTGACGCTGCCCAGTCGGCTGTGGTCAAGGTTGTTATCGCCGGGATGAATCACCGCAACCACTACAAAACCCTGCCTGGCCAGTGAAGTGGCCAGGTCATGCAGCGCGAGCGGCGTACCGGTATTGCCATGGGAGAGCAATACCAAAGGAAAACGTCCCAGGGCTATCGGCGCTTCGAGCGCAGCATCAACGGTATAGCCCTGAATAGTGCTGGTTTGCTCCACTGCCGTAGAAGGGTAAAAGGCAATGGCCTGCATCGGCTGAGAGTCCAGCGGATCGGGAAAGCTGAGGCGGTGGTAGCCAACACTCCAGTCGTCGTCGGCCACGGCCTGCACCGAAATCAGGCTTTGGGTCAGGCACACCAGTAATAATGCACAGATACGTACCATCGTGCGATCCAACCTATGCAGGTCCGAAAGTAATCCATCCAGCGGTATCAACCGGTCTGGAGCGAGCTTCATGCTCTGCCGTGAACTCGTGTAACGAATTCTGTTAACAAACCATTAACAAACCCTGGTAACGACTGCTTACAGGTATCAGAGTCGCGACTTTGAAATTAGTGCACAACCCACGCCAAAATTTGGCGAAAACTTTATGGGTGATGCATTCCTACATCTACAGCATGACTTTAAACCTGCTCATTGACACATCTCCACCTCAAGGCTTACGTTAACGTAAAGGTCATAGCGACTCATCCAAAAATAACAAGGAACGCTAACCATGAGTTACCCCAGCCTGAACTTCGCTCTGGGCGAAACCATTGATATTTTGCGCGACCAGGTGCAATCGTTTGTGGCTGCCGAAATCGCCCCACGCGCTGCGCAGATTGATAAAGACAACCTGTTCCCTGCCGACTTGTGGCGCAAGTTTGGCGACATGGGGCTGCTCGGGATCACGGTCGCTGAAGAGTACGGGGGCGCTGGACTGGGTTATCTGGCCCACGTCGTGGTCATGGAGGAAATCAGTCGCGGCTCAGCGTCTGTTGCGCTGTCTTACGGCGCGCATTCGAATCTGTGTGTGAATCAGATCAATCGCAATGGCACTGACGCGCAGAAAGCGAAATACCTGCCCTACCTCATCAGCGGGGAGCATGTCGGGGCGCTGGCCATGAGTGAACCCAACGCCGGCTCAGACGTGGTTTCGATGAAGCTACGGGCCGAAAAACGCGGCGACCGCTTCGTCCTCAATGGCAGCAAGACCTGGATCACCAACGGTCCAGATGCGAATACGTATGTGATCTACGCCAAGACCGACCTTGAAAAGGCGGCTCATGGCATCAGCGCGTTTATCGTCGAGCGGGACTGGAAAGGTTTTTCCCGCGGCAGCAAGTTCGACAAGCTGGGTATGCGCGGTTCGAACACCTGTGAATTGTTCTTTGACGATGTGGAAGTCCCGGAGGAGAACCTGCTGGGGGCGCTGAATGGTGGCGTGAAGGTCTTGATGAGCGGCCTGGATTACGAGCGTGTCGTGCTGTCGGGAGGACCAACCGGAATCATGCAAGCGTGTATGGACGTGGTCGTACCCTACATCCATGACCGTAAACAGTTCGGCCAGAGCATCGGCGAGTTCCAGTTGATTCAAGGCAAGATCGCCGACATGTACACCCAGCTCAACGCCAGCCGCGCTTATTTGTACGCCGTGGCTCAAGCCTGCGAACGTGGCGAGACCACGCGCAAGGATGCGGCGGGGATCATCCTCTACAGCGCCGAGCGCGCTACGCAGATGGCTCTGGAAACGATCCAGATTCTGGGCGGTAACGGCTACATCAACGAATTCCCGGCCGGACGACTGCTGCGCGACGCCAAGCTGTACGAAATCGGCGCAGGTACCAGCGAAATCCGGCGGATGTTGATTGGGCGGGAATTGTTTAATGAGTCGCGATGATGTGACCCACAGGCGACGAAAACCCAACTGATTCACACCAATCCCTGTGGGAGTCGCCCCGGTGTCCCTGACACCACGCTGTCGCGCAGCAAACACGGACCCTGTAGGAGTGAGCTTGCT